>NZ_CALEVF010000040.1 GCF_937920395.1 uncultured Clostridium sp.
TAAAGTATGTTTTCATTTCTAATTAGAGGTATATATCCTAATTTTCCCAATTATTGTTTTTTCATAAGTTAGTTAACACTATCCATTAGAATACTAAGTTAAATTGCTTAGTATAATTTAAATACTGGTTAATAATATTTTAATTGCAACAAGTACCAGTACTGGTGTGGTAACGCACAGAGCAACTTAAATAGAGTAAATCCTTGAAATTTCGGATTGTTTATTGTCTTCAGGTTTCATAATAAAGTGTCCCCATTTCGGCCATTAAAGGTCATACTTTTTATAACTAGTACTTCTATTATATTTTATTTTATTATAGCCTTAGTTAATGTCAGAAGGGTGTCAACATAATGTGTATTTTAAAATTATTAGCTCTTTATTATTTTACACATATATATATATTAATTATGACAAGAAATTAAGAAAATTAATGAATAATACGAAGTTCACATAATTATTTAAATCAGATACAACACAAAAGTAATAAAAGCCACTCAAAGTCAAACAATATTATAAGATGGACTAAGTGGTATGGTTCAAAGATTCAGGTTGTAAGACAAATAAAACACAACATGTCAACCTATTGACATACAACAAATCCACATATATAATAAAGGCAAATAGGTTCTAAATCGATGTTTAAAGGAGAGATTGCAGCATGACTGTAAAAAACCAAGTACAGATTATCACTTACCCAGACTCTATGGGGGGTGATTTAAAAACTCTTAATAAGGTACTTCTAAAATATTTTTATGACATTTTTAAAGGTGGAGTTCATATTCTGCCACCATTTCCGTCTTCGGGAGACAGGGGGTTTGCTCCACTTACATATTTGATGATAGAGCCAGAGTTTGGTACATGGGAGGATATAAAAGCTATAGGTGAAAATTTTGATGTATTGGTTGATTTAATGGTTAATCATATTTCAGGTAAGTCTATATACTTTCAAGATTTTCTTGAAAAAGGTAGAAAATCAGAGTATGCTGATTTGTTCATTACTTTAGATAAAGTTTGGAAAGATGGAAAACCAGTTAAAGAAGACATTGAAAAGATGTCACTTCGCAGGAGAGTGCCATATTCCACCTTTAAAATAAAAGAGACCGGTGAGGAAGAAAGGGTATGGACTACATTTGGTAAAACTAGTCCTTCTGAGCAGATTGATTTGGATGTAAGGTCAGATAAGGTAAAACAGCTTCTTAAAGAGTTCTTTGTGAATTTCAGCAAGAATAACATTAAAATAGTAAGATTAGATGCAGTTGGATATGTTATCAAAAAGCTTGGAACAAGCTGCTTTTTTGTAGAACCGGAAGTATATGATTTTCTTGATTGGATTAAGAAATTGGCAGATTCTTTGAAAATTGAATTGCTCCCAGAAGTTCATTCACATTACTCTACTCAATACAAACTTGCAGAGCATGGGTTTTGGATTTATGATTTTATTTTGCCTTATACTATTCTTGATACATTAATAAATAAATCTAGTGAGAAACTTTGTGAATATCTTAAAGTTCGTCCTGCGAGACAGTTTACAATGCTTGACTGCCATGATGGCATTCCTGTAAAGCCTGATATGGATGACCTCATAGATACTAAGGAAGCGAGAAAACTAGTAGATCTAACTCTCAAACGAGGTTCAAATTTAAGTCTTATTTTATCAGAAGAAGATAAGGCAGAAGACGGATTTGATGTTCATCAAATAAGAGGATCTTACTACTCTATGTTGGGGTGTGATGATGACGCCTATTTGGCAGCTAGAGCAATTCAATTTTTTGCGCCTGGAATACCACAGGTATATTATGTGGGACTACTAGCAGGAGAAAATGATGTTGAAAATGTAAAGAAAACTGGTGAAGGCCGAGAAATTAACAGGCATAACTTCAGTCTTTTGGAAATTGAGCAGTCAGTTAAGAAAGAAGTTGTTCAAAGACTTTTAAAGCTTATACGATTTAGAAATGAATACCCTGCATTTAACGGAAAATTCAAGGTCTTAGAATCTACTAATGATGATATTTGCCTTTATTGGAAAAATGATGCTAGGTTTTGTACCTTATTTATAGATTTAAAAACTAATAAGTCTGTGATAGAATACATTGATGAGTCTGGCAAGATTGCTCAATATGTAATCTAAGAAGTTACAATGTAAATGACTCAAATTGATTGTGCAAGGGTGAGGATGTTTTTATGGCAACGATAAAAGATGTGGCTAAAATAGCTGAAGTCACTGTTACAACTGTTTCAAGGGTTTTAAATAATAGAGGCTATATAAGTCAGGTTACTAGAAACAAGGTTCATGATGCTATGAAACAACTTGATTATCAGCCCAATGAAATAGCACGATCTTTGTTTAGAAGAAAGTCTAATTTAATTGGACTTATTATCCCGAATGTAGCTCATCCATTTTTTGCTGAGCTTACTAGTTATATAGAGTATTATGCTTATAAAGCTGGTTATAAGATTTTACTTTGTAATTCTTATCAAGATAGTGTTAAGGAGAAAGATTATGTAGAGATGCTTAAAAGATATCAAGTAGACGGAATAATTATGGGAAGCCATACTGTAGATACATTAGATTATCTTAGTCCTACTTTGCCGATTGTAGCACTTGATAGAACTTTTACTAATAATATACCTTTTGTTACATCTGATAATTATCATGGAGGTATTTTAGCTACAAACCTTTTGATAGATAGAGGTTGTAAAAAGATTGCTCATATAAGCGGACCTCTTGAAATTAACACTCCTGCAAATAAGCGTTATCAGGCTTTTATGGATGTAGTACTTGCGAGAAAAGTTAAGTTTGTTATAAAACAGGCAAAGCTTGATATTTTTGAGGGCTATGAGAAACTGGCATGTAAGCTGTTTGAAGAGCATCCAGATATAGATGGTGTGTTTGCTAGTAGTGACATGATAGCAGCTTCAATAATACATGTTGCTAACTTAATTGGAAAAGATATTACAAAGGACTTAAGAATTGTTGGGTATGATGATATTAATATAGCATCACTTATAGTTCCACCTTTAACTACAATAAAACAACCTATAGAAAATATGGGGGAGCTAGCAGTAAAAATTCTAATAGATTTACTTGAAAAAAAAGAAGTAGATATAGAAAATATATTGCCTGTAACCTTAGTGGAAAGAAAGACCACTTAACTGTTTATTTAAATGAATTATTAATAGAGGCTATGGAGATCCGCAGTCTCTATTTTTGTGTGTATTCCTCATTGTAGCACATATTATAAAACAATATGTCATTCGATTAACACCGTAAATAAATATATTGTATAATGGAATTACGAGAAATAAGTTACATTAATTTACAACGATAAAATAATAAAAATTATAATAACTATACTATTACTATCATGTATTTAGGGGGATTAATATGATAAATTTTAATAAAAAAGTAGAATTTAATGATAAAGAAATTGATGTTTTAGCAGTAGGGGAACTACTTGTCGACCTGATATCAAAAGAATATAGTAATAACTTCGAAAGTAATGATTACCAAAGGTATTTTGGAGGATCACCAGCAAATATTGCAATGAATACAACGAAACTGGGAATAAAATCTCAAATTGTGAGTGCCGTAGGTTATGATGGTTTGGGAGAGTTTTTAATACAACACTTAAAGAACAATAATATTAATACTAGTATGGTAAAGCAGGTTGATTATCCAACTAGCATTGTTTTAATAACAAAAAGCATAGAAACACCAGTCCCTATATTTTATAGGAATGCTGATTTTCAAGTGTATTATAGCGAAGAACTGGAGAAAAAAATAAAAAAGACCAAAATTGTGCATTTCTCATGTTGGCCATTATCAAGGCAACCATTTAGAAGTACTATGGAGCAAATTATTAAAATAGCCAGAAAAAATAAAATTATTATTGCATTTGACCCAAATTATCATCCGATGATATGGGAAAGAGGTCACGATGGTATAGAATATGTAAAATCGATTATTAAGTATGTAGATATAATAAAACCATCTGAGGATGATGCACAAAGATTGTTTGGTAAAGATACAATTGATAATCAAATTGATAAGTTTTTAGGGTTAGGAGCAAAACTTGTAATAATGACTATTGGTAAAGCTGGAGCTGTTGTTTCAAATGGTTGTGAAAGGATAAAAATACCTACATTAGCTACAGATGTAGTTGATGCAACAGGTGCAGGAGATGCATTTTGGTCAGGCTTTTATGCATCAATTATAAAGGGGTATACAGTTAAGGAAGCTCTTTACTTAGCATCAGCAGTTAGCGCTTATAAACTTAAGTTTTTGGGTGCAGTAGTTGAATTACCTTCGATAGAAGAGATAAAAAATATTTACCAATTATAGGGGCGAGGGTAACATATTTTTAACATGATTATTTGCTAATTCTGATACATTTCTTTGTTAGTATATAAATATAGGAATAAGGAAGGAGTGAAGCACGTGATTACTTTTAAAAATATTTATAACAAATATATAAGTAATGGAAAACTTAAACGGATAGTAAGGTTTGGATGTGTAGGGGGCTTAAATACTACAATTGATTTTGGAATATTCTCTGTATTAAATGGTTTATTTGGTGTTAACTATGTTATAAGTCAGATATTATCATATTCAGGGGGTACGTTAAATAGTTATTTTTTAAATAAATTTTGGACTTTTAATGATACGAAAGTGAGTAAGAAAACGACAAAAGAGATTATTCAATTCATTGTTGTTAATTCAGCTTCACTTGGTGTAAGTTTAATAGGGATGAGTATATTACTGACCAATAGTGCAATGAATCCTTTAATTGCAAAAATTATTTCTATGGTTTTAGCTCAAGTTGTTAATTTTTTAGGATATAGATTCTGGGTTTTTGGAACAATTATAAAATCCTCATCTGGAAATAAAGAAATAGCTTGAATATTTTCAGATTTTAAAAGCGTAATTTAAAAAATTCTATTATATTAATTTTTATGCACTATTTCCGTTGTTATGTATAATAAATAAACATTGTGTATATATATATAAAAATTAAAACTAAAATATTAAGTATAAACATGCATAGCATTAGGACGTAAAACACATCATTATATATATAAAGAAATATAAATTGATTACAGTGCTAATATGAAACACATATATGAGCTTATGACGGAATAATAGGGTTCCCTTATGTATTTTTACACTTTATAATGAGTTAATCAATAAAATGAGTAGGAGGACCAAATTAAATGGAATCATTTATAAATGTAACTTCTGAAATAGGAAAACTTAATAAAGTAATGCTACATAGACCCGGAAGGGAAATAGAGAATTTAGTGCCTGATCTTCTTGAAAAATTACTTTTTGATGATATTCCTTATCTAGAAGTAGCGAGAAGAGAACATGATAGATTTGCACAAATATTAAAAGAAAACGATATTGAGGTTCTTTATTTAGAAGAATTAGTAGCGGATGCTTTGAATGATAATGATATAAAAAAAATATTTTTAAAACAATTTTTAAAGGAAAGTCATATTAGTAATATAGAAATATATAAATCTCTTTATACATATTTAATGTCAAAGCCAACAAAAGAAATGATTAATATACTTATGGCTGGAGTTAGAAAAAATGAGATTGATGTTAAGAAAGTGCATTCACTAAGAGGATTAATAGAAAATCAGTATCCGTTCTATTTAGATCCTATGCCTAATCTTTATTTTACAAGGGATCCAGGTGCTTCAATTGGAAATGGTATAACCATAAGTACTATGCAGACTGAGGCAAGAAGGCGAGAAACAATGTTCCTAGAATTTATTCATAAATATCATAATTCTTTTAAAGAACATGAAGTGCAACTTTGGTATGATAGGACGTTACCTTGCAATATAGAAGGTGGAGATGAATTGGTATTATCAGATACAACACTTGCAATCGGATGTAGTCAAAGGACATCACCAGAGGCTATAGAAGTGGTAGCAAGAAATTTATTTAATAAACATACCTCTTTTGAGAAAGTATTAGTATTTGAGATTCCAGCTTGCAGAGCATTTATGCATCTTGATACTGTATTTAACTATGGTTGATTATGATAAATTTACAATACACCCTGGGATAGAAGGACCACTTAATGTTTTTGAAATCACAAAAGATGCTCATGGTGAATTAAAGATTAAACAAGAGAAAGATATATTGAGCAATATATTGAAATCAGCATTAAAGGTTCCGGCGGTTGAATTAATAAGATGCGGTGGGGGAGACTCTATTGTAGCTGCAAGGGAACAATGGAATGATGGATCAAACACTCTAGCTATTGCACCAGGAAAAGTTATAACATATGAACGAAATTATATTACAAATGAAATATTATCAAAACGTGGGATAACAGTTATAACAATGCCAAGTAGCGAGTTGTCAAGAGGACGAGGTGGTCCTAGATGTATGAGTATGCCATTAAATAGAGATAATTTATAAATTAAGGCCATTCTAAATATCAATTTAGAATGGCCTTAATAACTAATTGTATTATAATGCTTATGTTGTGTCAAAATGGTATAATAATTTAAGAACTAAAATTTTTGGAGGATAAACAAAGGGGAAAAACAGCTTATAATATACATTTAACAAGAAAAAGGGGTTGAAATTGGGTTTTATCAACTTAACTAGTTAAGGTGAGTATGAACCGTAAAATTATGAAATTTAGAATAAAAATATTATCACTTATTATTTTTATTATAGTGGCATTTGGAGTATTGCACGTATGCAATATTTTATATAAACAAGCTAATATAGTAAAAGTCACAGTGCCAGAAGGGTACACTTATGAGGAGGTAGGAAAAACACTTGAAAAGGCAGGATTAGTTACACAAAAGGATTTTATAAAGGAAGTTGAAAATTACAAGGATAATAATTATTGGTTTTTAAAAGGTGTACCAAATGATAAACATAAGTTAGATGGCTTCCTATTTCCTGCTACATATACTTTTCAAAAGGATGCAACGAGCAAAGTAATTATAAAAAAAATGCTTGATACTTTTGAGTTTAGTATGAAATCTAATAAAGACTATATAACTAAAAACAAGCTTAATATAAGAAATATTGTAATAGAAGCTTCTTTAGTTGAGAAAGAAGCAGCAAAAGATGTAGACAGAACAAAGATAGCAAGTGTTATTCAGAATAGATTAAAGATAAAGATGCCACTCCAAATAGATGCCACAATTATATATATAATTGGAGATAAGAAAAAGCTATACAATAAGGACTTAGCAGTAAAATCGCCTTATAATACCTACTTAAATAAAGGGTTACCTCCATCGCCAATATGCAACCCTGGAATTAAGTCAATAAATGCGGCGGTGCATCCAGCAAAAACAAATTATATTTTTTATGTATTAAATAGTAAAACTAATGAGCATATATTTTCTAAAACGTATGCAGAGCACATTAAAAATGTAGCTAAATATATAAAATAGATAAAAATCCACAAGAGGAATGTTGACTTCATCTTGTGGATTTTAAAGTTATCTTAATTATTTTAAATGATGTATTTTATAATCTTATTTTGTTTTAGGCTTTCGCTAGAGGCTATCATTCTTTGATTTTTAGAACCACTTAGATATTGAGTAATATCTTTAAGATTTTCTATGAATTCACCATCTCTTAACATATCTATATACTTAAGAAACTCTAATCTTATAGGATCTTTAATAAGGTCTTCAAATGAATAACCACTCCAACAAAATATAGTTTTGTGAGGGAAAATAGCTCTTATTGTTTTTACCAAATCAAGTAATGTCCCATCAGCTAGATTATCCATTGGTTCTCCTCCGAGAATGGATAATCCTTTTACATATTGTTTTTTCATACTTGCTACAATAGAGTCTTTCGTTTCTTTAGTAAAAACCATGCCACAATCAAAATGTCTTGCTTCTGGGCTCCAACATCCTTTACAAGGGGGGGTCTTTGCACACCCACTTACGAATAATGAGGTTCTAAAGCCTATTCCATTTACAGTGTCATCAAAGAATATATTTGCATAATTCATTTTAATTACATCCTTTGTTATTCTTTCTGTTCTTAATCTCCTTCATTTTACCATTAATTACGGGTCTTTCGAAGATGCTACCAAGGTATCCACAAAGCTTTCTTATTATGCTTAACAACATTTTATCGTCATTTTTGCATACAGGACACTCAAACTCTGTATCGCTATTTTCTTTTGTAAACATTTCTCCGGTATATCCACATTTTAAACATTTATCACTTATTGAAGATATTCCGAGAAAATGTGTTTTGTCATATGAGTACCTTATAATATCCTCGAGTGCCACTAGATTCTTAGTCATATCTCCTAGTTCCACAAATGATATTGCGCCACCTGAAGATAGAGATGATGATTCAGATTCTAAATCTAATTTATCAAAGGGTGATATTAATTCATTAGACGGATAATGAAATGAATTTTCATAATATCCATTGTCATTTACGCCATCGATAACTCCAAAATCTTTTACATCCTCTAAGCAAAACTTTGTTGCAAGAGTCTCTGCAGGAGACCCATATAAACTAAAGCCTATTTTTGTTTTATCCTTTTGTTCATCACAATAATCTCTCAGATATTGCATGATTTTAGTTGCTCTTTTAGATGTTTCTTCAGTTCTATCATCGAGACCTTTGCCATAAAGTGCAGTTAAACAATTATGTAATCCAACATAACCAATGGATGCTGAAGAATACCCGTTATTGAGTAATGGCTCTATTGTATCTTCTGCCTTTAATTTAGAAATTGCACCACTCATATATAATATAGGAGCTTGCTTTGCTTTAATATTTTTTAGTATGTCATATCTTATCATTAATAAATCCTTACAATCGTTTAGTGCTTCATGTAGAGATTTAAAAAATGAATCTTCATTTCTATCTGCCTCAATTGCAAGTCTTACAAGATTTATTGATATTACTCCAAAGTTAAATCTTCCAGCAGTCTTGTAATTGCCTGCCTCGTCTAGATAACTTCCAAGGAATGACCTACAACCCATACATTCCTTATAATCGCCAGTGACTTCAATTGCCTTATCAGTATTAATATAATCCGGGTATTGTCTATGTGCACTACATACAACCGCTAATTTGAACAAATCATAGTACTTATCTCCTGGATTAAGATTATTACCTTTTGTATTTTGATATACTAGTTTAGGAAATACAGGAGTAACGCCACCAGTTAATCCTTTAATTCTTTGATTTAATATAGCCTCAGTTATCATTTTTTGTATTTTTTGATCCTCTTCACTAGCATTCAAATCAACATTGTTTATACCAAGTGTTAAAAATGGAGTCTCAGCCCTACTTGTCATTAAAGTTTGAACTTCATATTCAAGTGATTGCATACTATCTTCTATTTCTTTGCCTAATCTATCCCAGGCATATTCTTCTACTTTAAGGGTATCTTCAATCCACTTTTTGCCAATAGCTCTATGTTTATTTAAACTTTTAACTGCATAAGGAGTGAGCCCTGTTATTAAAGTTGGGAAGGTAGTTCCTCCATATGTATTACTAGATATATGACTGGCAACTTGAGATAATACATTGATTGCGGTTTCAATTGAATTTGGTGTTCCTATAAGTGTCGTACCTAAGTCAAATCCATTCTCAAACATATTAATCCAGTCAACAAGGCAGCAATTAAAAAGAGGTAAACCAAAATAAGTTTCATCATGTATATATATGGTTTTTTTATGCTTTTTTAAATACTTTTTAGGTATTTTATGTCTTTGACTATAGTTGCTTCCAACAACATTTGAAATTAATGCTCTTATTGTTTGAATTTTGCTTCCATCAAGGTTTCCATTGGAATTAGTCTGTTCTGAAACAGCGTTAATTATATTATCTATTTCTTTATCTAATTCTCCTTTTTTATCTCTTTCAAAAGTTCTTTCTTCTCTATAACTTATGTAAGCTAGAGCTACCTTTTCATCCAGTAATTTAATCTCGCTAACAATTATATCTTGTATTTCTTCTATTGGAATTAGAGCTTCTCCCCTTTGTTTAAGAGTTTCTAATACCCTTGTTAAAACAAGATTATTAAATTCTTTATTTTCCTTTCCATAGACTTCTATAAAAGCTTTCCCAGCTGCTGTTGATATTCTTTCTGGTTTAAATTCCTTTGTTCTCGAATCCCTTTTTATTACTTGCATATAATACCTCCGTGTATTTCTTTTTCAAAAGTTATATTAAATTTGTGCAAACGGTAAAAAGTCCCTTAACTATTGAGCTAAGAGACTTAAAATCATCGCAACTAAAAAAGATATTGCTAGCACCTCTCTATCTCTCGTAGAGCTATTGTGTGTAATTATGGAAGGTATTCTGGCTTAAGTATCATTGCCCCCGTATAACCTTCCCAGTTTCCCAGTGGTGTTTTAATGAGGACTCTTCTTTTACAGCGGCGGGACCGCGTAGGATTTTCACCTATCTTCCCTTTTAACTAATGTATTTTATTACTTTAGTTACTCATAATTATAATATTAAATTTAATTATAGTTTATATCATGTTATCAATTAAATCAATCCTTATATATTACTAGTATAGTTTTACATTGTTTTTTATATGAAGGATAATATCTTCAATTATATCTTTGATTTGAAGATTACGTGTTCCAGGAATATAGATACCATGTTTTTGTAATGGAATAATATATTTAGTACAATCCATATTATATATTGTAGAAGCAATCTTAGGGGTTATTTCTCCGTTTATACCACCACTACATATCATGCCAATTGGTCCAATAATACTATCTATTTTATTTGAAATACAAAATGAGCAAATTTCATCTTCTCCACTTATTCCTAAATTTGCACCGGCCTTTATCATGTTCGAAGTAGCAAAGGTATTTGTACCAAGTGCAATGATATAAATATTAAGGTCGATATCTTTATGAAGTTTTTTTATGATTGTTTTACCAAGACCTGCTCCTTGAGCGTCTATAACAGCAATTTTCATGGTAATACCTCCCCCAAATAATAGAATAGTGTTTTATATCTACCATTTAAATTTTTTATATAATTCTATAAATGTATTTTAAACAGTATATCATAAAAATTTAAACAATATTTTTAAACATATATATAAATGTTATAACATTATTTTAATAATAAATAATATTTTTCACTCATAACACAAAATTCGACATATACAATCAATAATAATTATTAAAAGCTTAAAATTAGTAATAAAAAATATTTATATAAGGCTTTTATAGTATTTATTTCGACAATATTTTTAGAAAAATAGAGGATTTTACAATCTTTTGTAGAATATATATAATATTGGTATAAAATCAATATGTAAAGGAGATTGCAAATATGGAAGAGTCAAACATAAGAGTCATTATTGCGGATGATAATGATGAATTTTGTGATATCCTTAATGAGTATCTGTTTTATCAGAAAGGTATTATTGTTACTGGAATTGCAAAGGATGGAGTACAGGCTATAAAATTAATTAAAGAAAAACAACCTGATTTAGTAATACTTGATATAATCATGCCTTTTATTGATGGCTTGGGAGTACTAGAGAGGCTAAATAAAATGAAGTTAAAAACAAAACCTCATATAATAGTTTTATCTGCAGTTGGGAGCGAAGTAACAACTAAAAGGGCTATATCACTTGGAGCAGATTATTATATTGTAAAACCTTTTGACATGAAATTATTTATTAAAAAAATAAGAGAGATAGTAGATAATACCATATGTAATAAAGAACTAAAAAGAATAATTACTGATAAGGATAATGGCAAAATAAATACTGAAAATAAAAATCAAAAAAATACTATTACTACTCAAATCACTAATATTATAAATGAAATTGGGGTGCCGGGTAATATAAAAGGCTATATGTATTTAAAAGAAGCAATAAATATATTAATAACTGATAGTGAACATTCATCATCGGTTAAAAAGGAATTGTATCCATTAGTAGGTAAAAAGTTTAATACCACTTCGGGCAGGGTTGAAAGAGCGATGAATTATGCAATAGATGTTACATGGAGAAATAGCCAAGTCCAAAATATTAATAAAATCTTTGGATATACTACTAGTTATAAAAAGGATAGGCCTGCAAATTTAGAATTCATAGTAATGGTGGCTGATAAGTTAATGCAATTACAGTAGAATAAATGAATTAATCATCAGTATATCTTGAAAAAAAAAACTATCAACTTTATAATTGAGTTATAAGACTTTAGGAAGGTGACAAATGGATATAATTAAGGATTACTATAACGAGGTTATGAGCAATATTAATGAAGGTATTGTAGTTATAGATAAAAGAGGTATTATTCAGATAATCAATAATGCTGCTGAAAGATTGTTTGAAATTGATGCAGATAATAGCATAGGAGAATATATTTTAGATATACTTTCTTCTAGTAAATTAATAAGTATTATTGAAAATGGAGAGGCTGAGGTTAACAAAAAAGAAGGTAAATTTATTGTAACACGTAAATTAATAACTCAATGTGGTGAGGTTATAGGTGCATTTGAGGTTTTTCATGAAGAAGTTCAAAATAATCCATTAATAGACGTGAAAAATGAAAAAATGGTAAATGAAGAAATATTAAATACAATATTAAATACTGTAAATGAATGCATAGTTGTAGTGGATGAGAATGGGATAATAACTATGATGAGCGATGAATATAAAAGATTTATTAATTGCGAAAATCCTGAGGGAAAACATGTAACTGAAGTTATTGAAAACACAAAACTACATATAGTGGCAAGGACCGGCGAAAAAAAATTTGGTGAAATTCAAGAAGCAAATGGTCATAAGATGATTTCTATGAGAGTTCCTATAATAAAAGATGGTGAAGTTGTTGGCGCAATTGGGAAAGTAATGTTTAAGGATTTAAATGATTTTAAAATGCTTAGTAACAAATTATGTCTTTTGGATAAAGAAGCGGAAGGCTATAAAAATGAATTAAGTACAGACCCTAAGGCAATATATACTTTTAACAATATTATAGGAAGCAGTGATAAAAGCCAGGAGGTAATGGGCCTTGCTAAAAGAGTAGCTAAGGTAGATTCGAACGTCCTAATTACTGGAGAAAGTGGGACGGGTAAAGAACTTTTTGCACATTCTATTCATAATGCTAGTAAAAGAAGTTTAAAGCCTTTTGTAAAAATTAATTGTGGAGCTATTCCAGCAGAGCTTTTTGAGTCAGAAATGTTTGGTTATGAAGAAGGAGCGTTTACTGGGGCAAAAAAATCAGGCAGAAAAGGTAAGTTTGAATATGCAAATGGTGGCACGATTCTATTAGATGAAATTGGGGATATGCCTATGAATATGCAGGTTAAACTTTTAAGAGTTATTCAAGAGAAGGAACTTGTTAAGGTAGGTGGAAATGATGCTATTAAAGTTGATGTAAGAATTATAGCGTCTACCAATAAATCGTTAGAACAGTTAATTAATGATGGAAAATTTCGAGAAGATTTGTATTATAGATTAGATGTTATGCATTTAAGATTACCAGCATTAAGGGAGAGGAGCGAAGATATTGAGGAATTGGCAAGTAAGCTCATGATAAAAATATGTAAAAAATATAACGTTAAAGCCGAAGGTATTTCTAGGGAAGCAATAGATTTTTTAAAAGCTTATAGTTGGCCTGGGAACATAAGGCAACTTGAGAATGTAATAGAAAGAGCCGTTAATTTGCTTGATGATGATATTTATATAATGCCAAAGCATTTGCCAGAAAAAATAATTAAGAGTAAAATTAAGAAGTATTCATTAGAAAACAATTACTTGAAAGATGTTGTTGAAAGGATTGAAAAAGACATTATCATTGAATGTTTAAAGGATACTATTGGAAATAAAAAAGAAGCAGCAAAAATATTGGGGCTTAGTAGGGCAGGTTTATATAAAAAATTAAACCGATATAATTTAATAAAATCGACAAATCTACAATAGTACACATGGAAACTATGTTTACACGTACTATTTTTTTATGAAAAATACCTATAGTATTGTAAGTGAAAACCATAGAGAAAATTAAATGTATAGTTATATCAATACATTGAAAATACTTTAAGTGATTTTTTTAACAAATAGGTTATAATATTAACAAGCTTAAAAAAGATAAACTTATAGAAATATTAGTGTAAACTAAGTTTACATTACGAGCTACATTTAATTTTGTTATAAAGAAGTAAGTTGCTATAGTGAGGTTTGCGAGGGATTTACAACTTGGCATGAAAATTGCTAGTATTATATATAGGAAAAAATAATTATGTTATAAATTCCTATTATATGTTAATAATAAGTTAGATAAATAAATTAATGGAGGGTTACATATGAGAGAAGTAGTAATTGTAGGAGCAGCAAGAACAGCAATAGGAACTTTTGGTGGAGGATTATCAAAAGTATCAGCTGTAGAGATGGGAACTATTGTGGCTAAAGAAGCTATAAAAAGAGCTGGGATTAAACCAGAAATAGTAGAAGAAGCTATTATTGGTAACGTAATTCAAGCAGGACTTGGACAAAATATTGCAAGACAAATAGCTATAAATGCAGGACTAGATGAATCATCATCTGCATTAACAATAAATAAAGTATGTGGTTCAGGACTAAGAGCAGTAAGTATGGCAGCACAGATTATAATGTGTGGAGATGCAGAAGTAGTTTTAGCTGGTGGAACTGAAAGTATGAGTAATGCTCCATATGTACTTCCAAACGAAAGATGGGGTAAAAGAATGGGAGACGGTAAAGTAGTAGATGCTATGATTAAAGACTCTCTTTGGGATGCATTTAACGACTACCATATGGGAATAACTGCAGAAAATATTGCAGAAAAATTTAATATCACTAGAGAACAACAAGATGAATTTTCTTTAAAAAGCCAACATAAAGCTGAAGCAGCAATAAAAGCAGGCAAATTTAAAGATGAGATCGTTCCAGTAGTAATTCCTCAAAGAAAAGGTGACCCAATAACATTTGATACAGATGAAGGTCCTAGATTTGGAATAACTATGGATAAATTAACTAAATTAAAACCAGCATTTAAAAAGGGTGGTACAGTAACTGCAGGTAATGCATCAGGAATAAACGATGGTTCTGTTATGTTTATAGTTATGTCAAAAGACAAAGCAGATCAATTAGGACTTAAACCATTAGTTTCAATTAAATCTTATGCATCAGCAGGAGTAGATCCAAAGATAATGGGATACGGTCCAGTTCCAGCAAGTAAAAAAGCATTAGAAAAAGCAGGACTTACAGTAGCTGATTTAGACTTAATAGAAGCTAATGAAGCATTTGCTTCTCAATCATTAGCAGTAGCTAAAGATTTAGGATTAAATCCAGAAATAGTAAATGTAAATGGTGGAGCTATTGCACTAGGTCATCCAGTTGGAGCTTCAGGTGGAAGAATACTTATTACATTAATATATGAAATGATAAAAAGAGGTTCTAAAACTGGACTTGCTACATTATGTATAGGTGGCGGTCAAGGAACAGCAATTATTGTTGAAAGAAAATAGAAAATAAAACAGGACCAGCGATATGCTGGTTCTTTTTTTATTTTTTAAAATAAAATTTAAGGATAATTTAAGGATAATTTAATAATAATGTTATATAATACTAAGGAATAACCGCGAGCATTATGTTATACTTATATAATGATAGGAGTGATATAGATGGTAAAAATAAAGAATGCAGTGCCTAACATTTTCACCTTAAGCAATATGTCTTGTGGTATTTTGTCTATACTTATGAGTTTTGACAGCAATTATAAATTAGCAGCGATATTTATTCTTTTAGCAGGAATATTTGATAGATATGATGGAAAAATAGCTAGGTTTTTAAATGTGGATGGTGAGCTTGGAAAAGAATTAGATTCATTATGTGATTTAGTATCTTTTGGTGTTGCACCTTCCATATTAATATTTAGTATTTATAATTTTGCAGGGCTTGGACCAATTGGATATTTAATGGTTTTAGTATTTCCAGTAGCGGGGGCATATAGACTCGCAAAATACAATATTACAGATTTTGATGGCGTCTTCTCAGGAATTCCGATCACTGTTACAGGTACATTTTTAGCATTGTATGCATTCTTCATGTTTAATAGAGCATCAAATTTAGGGCCTACAGTGTTTTTAGTAATTTTGTTATCATATTTAATGGTAAGCAAGTTTAAATTTAAAAAGCAATAATAATGCAAGTAATATATTTTTAATGCAATTATATTAAGAAACCTCACCTAAAAGTGAGGCTTTTTTTAATTCTTAAATTTATAATAATACTCAGGTGTATCTTTAGTTATGGCTTTAAATTCATAACCTAAATCAAGATAATACTTTATAATACCGGGTAGTGCTTTTACTGTGTTTTTATTATTTGAATTACAATGCATAAGGATTATAGCTGTATTTTCATTACCTCTGATTTTTTTTGTGTTTTTAATAAGTTGTGATACGCTTAAGTTTGGGTTGACACCATCAAGTGCATCTACATTCCAATCATATATTTTAAAGCCATTTTTATGAAGGTTTTCTAAAGTAAGAGAATTTAATCGTTTTGAACTGCCACCAGGAAACCTAATAATCTTAGAAGTAGAGCCTGTGATTTCTTGGATCTTGCTCGAGGTTTTTTCCATTTCGTCAATAAATTCATCTGTGCTTCTATATATCTTTTTAAAATTATGACTATAAGTATGAAGACCTATGCTATGACCTTCGGTATAGATTCTCTTGAGGATAGATTCTTTTCCTTCAATTTCTTTTCCTACTATAAAAAAAGTAGCTTTTACTTTTTCGGTTTTTAATACATCTAATAGTGCATCTGTAATAACGTAGGTAGGACCATCGTCAAAAGTTAAATAGACAAATTTAGAAACATGTTGGTAACCTCCATCCTTAAAGGAAGTAATTGAAGGTCTAAAAGTTTGGCTGCTTTTTTGAGATTTATTAACATAAGAACTGTATATTAATAAAAAACAAATAATAGTGGTTGTAAAAATTATAAAAATATTTTTTTTCCTAAACGCCATATTATCACTCACCTTTAGTTTTTGTTGATATTAGTATGCCCAAAGAAGAATCTATTAAAACAGTATATTATTAAAACCAAAATTTAAACAAGAAATTTAAAGTTGAATTTTATATAATTACGATATATAATAAATCTAGAATTTTATGATTGTATAGAAAAATAAAACCAATTTTAAAAGAAGAAAGAGGAGGCAGATAGTATGCAGCAAACACCAAATTCTAATAGACTTCATATAGCTATATTTGGGAAAAGAAATGTAGGAAAATCAAGTTTAATTAATGCACTAACAAATCAGGATATTGCATTGGTTTCTAGTTTGGCAGGAACCACAACGGATCCAGTATATAAAGCAATGGAATTACTTCCAATAGGACCAGTTGTGATTATAGATACTGCAGGACTTGATGATGATGGAGAAATAGGTGAACTTAGAATCAAGAAAACTAAGGAAGTTATGGATAAAACAGATTTAGCTCTTTTGGTTATAGATGGTAATGAGAAGGATTTAGTATTTGAAGAAATGTGGTATGAAGATTTGAAAAATAGAAAAATTCCTATAGTAGGAGTTATAAATAAAATCGATGAAAATGTAGTAACATTAGGGAAAATTCAGCTTGAAGGTATACAAAAGATAATAGGCATAGATTTTGTTAAGGTTAGTGCTAAAGACAGAATAAATATTGATGAATTAAAAAAAGCAATTATGGACGCTGCTCCAGGGGATTTCGAGAAAAATACAATTGTAGGTGACATAGTAAAACCAAAATCAATAGTGTTAGTTGTGGCACCACAAGATATTCAAGCGCCAAAAGGAAGATTAATACTTCCGCAGGTTCAAATTATAAGGGACTTACTTGATAATGATGTTATGGCTCTTGTTGTAAAGGATAGTGAGTTAGGCGATATTTTAGCTGCACTAAAAGGTAAACCAGATTTGGTGATTACAGATTCACAGGTATTTAAAAAAGTTAATGCTATTATCCCTAAAGATGTACCACTTACTTCGTTCTCTATACTTATGGCTAGGTATAAGGGAGATTTAGATACCTTAGTTAAAGGGGCAAGAGCTATTGATACGCTGAAACCAGGAGATAAGGTACTCATTGCAGAAGCATGTACTCACCACCCGCTCGAGGGCGATATAGGGAGAGAAAAACTTCCCAAATGGCTTAATGATAAAGTAGGTGGGAAACTAGATATAACGGTCTGTGCGGGTAGTAGTTTCCCAGAAGATTTGAGTGAATATAAACTAATAGTTCATTGTGGGGCATGTATGTTTAATAGACAACAGTTAATGTCGAGAATAAAGAAAGCTAATATAGTTGACCTGCCTATTACCAATTTTGGTATAGCTATAGCTCATATAAATGGTATATTAAATAGAGTACTTAGTGCGTTTGATTAAAAGATTATTTAATATATATTTTTAATATTAATAATAAAATAAATAAATCATGTAAAAACTTGTATAGTGACAATTAACATGCTACAATTTGTTTGAAATTACAAAACAAGTAAAATAAAATAAAAGAAAAAACATTTATTAAATGCATATAGACAAAAGGTATTTAGGGACGAATATAAGTTTATGTTAGCTTAATAAGTATATAATTATAATTTAAGTATAAATATATAACAATGTAAATTAAAGAATTGAAAGGGGAATTATAAATGAAGAAAAAAATATATATTGATGGAATGAGCTGTTCACATTGTGTAAGTCATGTAAAGGAAGCACTACTTGATATCGGAGCTACTAAAGTAAAGGTTGATTTAGAAGAAAAATTTGCAGTAGCAGAGTTTGAGGATGAAACAACTGATAATGATATCACAGAAGCTATTGAAGAAGTAGGATATGAAGTTACAGAAGTAGAAGAAGATTAACATAATCATAAACAAGATAGCCCTACCAAATTACATTGGTAGGGCTGTTTTTATAGTTAAAACTTGTAATATTTATAATGTCAGTTGAAAAATTTTAAATGAACATCTATTTTTTTATTTTCAATTTCTAAAATAACATAAGAATACCATGGCTCACGTCGTTTGCAGGAGGGTGAACCGGGATTAATCATAAGCACTTTATTTTTGGTTAATATAAGTGGTTGATGGGTGTGTCCGAAGATTATTATATCTACCTTATCATCAATAAATTTATCATATGCTGTAGTTAGTGTGTTTTTACTAGTGCCATGACCATGATATAAACCGATTTTATAACCTTCTATAGATAATATTTCTTTCTCTTTTAATATACTTCTTATATAATGTTTATCATTATTTCCCCATACTCCAACGAAGTTCTGATGCTCTTTTAATTTCGATACAACACTTGGTGAAATATAATCACCTGCATGAATAATCATATCGGCTTCTCTAAATAAACTGTCTATTAATTTAAAAAGTTTATCATTATGTTTTTTTGCATGCGTATCAGATAATATCACAATTTTCATATTTCATCACCTTTTAGTATTATATTATTTTATATTATGTTTTGATACACAATTGGTATTTGTTTATAAAATATTAGTATATTAACTTGTTATATGTTTTAATGAGTTTTATTATTCAGATACCTTTATTTTACATCTGGAATTTTATTTATATAACAATTCTGTTATAATCAATATATAAATACAAGAAGTAGATTATTTAATTTAACTAAAAATTAGAAGATTATTTAAGAGGTAGGAGAAAAATGGGACAAGTAGAAGAGAAAGTATTAATTTACGAGCAAAATGGAATTAATATAAAAAATGAGAAGTCTTTGCATTCAGCCATTAAACAGTGGTATGTTACTGATGGAGATAGATTTGAGGTCAAATTAGATAAATATGTAATTGATTTAGTGAGAGAAGATTCGTTAATTGAAATACAAACAAAAAACTTTAGTGCAATTCGTAATAAACTTAGAGAATTAGTTAAGTATAATAAGGTAATGTTAGTACATCCTATAGCTACAGAAAAATATATAGTAACTAAAGAACAATCGAATGTAGTAATTAGTAGAAGAAAGTCGCCTAAAAAGGGTAAATTAGTTGATCTATTTGATGAATTGATTAGGATACCTGATTTAATGGGATCAGATAATTTTATATTGGAAATTTTAATGATTAAAGAAGAAGAGATAAGATGCAAGGATGGTAAAGGAAGTTGGAGAAGAAAAGGTGTAAGCATAATAGATCATAAACTTTTAGAGGTAATTGAGAAAGTTACTTTTAAAGAGGATAAGGATTTCTTTATATTTTTGCCAGACGAATTACCAGGAAATTTTACAAACAAAAACTTGGCAAAAATATTGAAAATTCCTGAAAAGAAGGCAAGGAAAATAACATATTGTTTTAGAAAAATGAAGATTATAAAAGAAATAGGGAAAATTAAAAATGAACTTATATTTGAAAGGCTGTGAAATTAAAGCGGTTAGTATTTATAGGAGGTAAAAGCTATGGATAAAAAAAGAGTTTACGTAACAAGAAGAATTCCAGATGAGGCTATTGAACTTTTAAAAAAGTATTTTGATGTAGAAATAAATCCTTTTGATAGAGGTTTGTTAAGAGAAGAACTTGTTGAGCAGGTAAAAGGTAAGGATGCTGTTTTATGTCTTTTAACTGATAATATAGATAAAGAGGTACTTGAGTCAGCAGGGGATAAATGCAAAATTTTTGCTAATTACGGTGTTGGTTATAGCAATATTGATATAGCTACGGCTACCAAACAGGGAATAATAATTACAAACACTCCCTGCGTATTAGATGACGCTACTGCAGATCTTGCGTGGACACTTCTCATGGTTGTGTCTAGAAGAATCGTAGCAGCGGATAAGTTCACAAGAAATGGTGCTTATGAGTCTTGTGATCCTATGATGTTTCTCGGACGTGAAATTACTGGCAAGACATTAGGCGTTGTAGGGGCAGGGAGAATTGGGTTTAACTTCGCAAAGAAAGCTAAGGCCTTTGATATGAAAATACTATATACTGATATAGTTAGAAATTATAAAATGGAAAAAGAACTTGGCGCTATTTATGTAGATAAAGAAGATTTGCTTTGCGAATCTGATTTTATATCATTACATGTACCACTTTTACCTTCCACCAATCATTATATAGGAGAGAAAGAATTTTCTATGATGAAAAATACTTCAGTTATTGTTAATACATGTAGTGGTCCAGTAATTGACGAAAAAGCATTGGTTAAAGCCCTTAAATATGGTGAAATATGGGGAGCGGGACTTGACGTGTTTGAACATGAACCCAATATTGAACCAGAACTTCTAGATATGTACAATGTTTCAATTGTTCCTCGTATTTCTTCAGCTACAATGGAAACAAGAACAAAGATGGGACTAGTTGCAGCTAAAAGTATTATCAAAGTCCTAAATGGTGAAATTCCTGATACTTGTGTTAATACGGATGTATTAAAATAGTTTTATTATTAAAGCATTTACATTTAAAGCAGGGAATGTAAGTGCTTTATTATTTGAGAATATTAATAATATTTAGTTCTTTTGAAGGTATATATTTCATAGAATATATTTATAGCAATATATTTTATGAAATATATACTTTTGTTATTTGTTAAGCTTAAATTGAGGCACTTTTTATTTACAATATAGATAAATTGAAGGAGGCTTTACAATGAACATTGATTTTCAAAGGGTATTACAGAAAGCAGAAGAGTACAAAGGTGACATATCAAGGTTTCTTCGCGATATGATTGCTATTCCAAGTGAGAGTTGTAATGAAGGACGTATTATAGCAAGAATTAGTGAAGAAATGAAAAAGGTTGGTTTTGATAAGATAGAAATAGATAAAATGGGTAACATAATAGGGTCGATAGGTCATGGAAGCCATATTATTGCTATGGATGCACATGTAGATACAGTAGGGCTTGGGGATAAAGATTTATGGCAGTACGATCCATATAAAGGGTATGAAGATATGGAAGTAATCATAGGACGTGGTGGGAGTGATCAAAAGGGCGGTATGGCATCTATGGTTTATGGAGCAAAGATTATTAAAGAATTGGACATGCATGGTGACTATACCTTATTAATTACAGGTACAGTCCAAGAAGAGGAGTGCGAAGGACTTTGCTGGCAATATATGATAAATGAAGATAAAATTGAACCTGAATTTGTTGTAATTACTGAACCTACTTCTTGCAATATATATAGAGGACATAGGGGACGTATGGAGATAAGAGTAGTTACTCATGGAACAAGTTGTAATGGCTCATCACAAGATAGAGGGGTTAATGCTATATATAAAATGGCTCCCATATTAAACGAATTAAAAGAGCTTAATGAGCTTTTGCCCTGCGATAATTTTTTAGGAAGAGGGACACTTGCTGTTTCTGAAATATTTTTCACTTCGCCTTCAAGATGTGCGGTGGCGGATAGTTGCACCATATCAATTAATAGAAGGTTAACAGGAAAAGAAAGTTATGATTATGCCTTAGATCAAATTAAAAATCTTTCTTCAATTAAAAATATGAAGGCTGAAGTTTCTATATATGATTATGAGAAAGCTTCTTATAAGGGAGTTATTTATCCTACAGCTGCTTATTTTCCAACTTGGCGCTTAGATGTTGATCACCCAGTTTGTGAAACTTTAGTAGAAGGTTATGAAGCTTTATTTAATGAGGAACCACTAGTTGATAAATGGACATTTTCTACAAATGGTGCTTCAATTATGGGTAGATATGATATACCATGTATTGGTTTTGGACCTGGTAATGAGGACGAGGCACATTCTCCAAATGAGCGAACTTTAAAGAGCGAGTTAGTCAAGGCAGCAGCTATGTATGCGGTAATTCCTAGTTTATATGTAAACAGAGTAGTTAAAACTAACAAATTATAACATTGTTATTCGGTATAAAAAAGAAGCAACCTGTGATAACACAGGCTGGGGGCATATATTACTTATTATTCAGCGATTAAGGATCTGATTAATCTTTTTTAATAATGCACCAAACTGAATAGGAATTCCCATTAACAGTAAATTCACCATTGCCATCTTCTGCGATTATAATCTCTCCAGAAACATTGCCAGTTATATCTACAAATGATTTACCTGATAAATTTTCTCCAACAAACATTTTTTTAGAACCACCATTATTTATATTAGAAATTAATGCAGCGAGTCCTTTTTCCCTTGTCCATCCTACAAGATGTGCATCATCGAAATAATCATGCTGCCATCCATATGCAAAATCTCGCCTAGCTCTTAATAAGTTATCTAGTTCATTTTTTAGTGGTGGTATAGAATTAGTTGGCATTCCGTAGTAATCTCCGAAGAATACACAAGGTATACCCTCTTTCCTTGTTAAAATAAAAGTATATGCTTGCAGTTTAAATGAATTATCTACCCAAGATTCAAGAGATTGTCCAGGTTGGGTATCATGATTATCCACAAAAGTTACTGAGTTCTCCGGATAACAACTTATTAATGTATTTGACATTAAGTTTCTTAAATCATAGTTTTCCTTTTGATTTGCAGCTGTTAAAAAATTATAGTGAAGTGGTACATCGAAAACATTAAATATATGGGAAGTATTTTCGATATACTTTTTCAAAGTGTTAATATCATTGTCCCAATATTCACCTACTGTAAAAAGCTCTTTCTTTGTAATATTTCTTATTTCATTAATCAGCTTTGTAAAAAATTCAAATCCTATATGTTTTAGTGCATCTAATCTAAATCCGTCAAGGTGTGCGATTTCAACATACCATAATGCCCATTTTAAAAGTTCATCGTAAACTGCAGGGGAACTAACATCTATATCTGAAAGCATAAGGAAATCATAGTTACCATTTTCATCATCTACCTCAGAATCCCAGGCTTTACCAAGGCCGGTGAATTCAAAAATAGCACTTTCTTTTTTGTTCTGGTCCCAATCTACACCATCAAAACATTCCCAATTCCACTTAAAGTCAGAATAACTATTACCTCTTCCAGCGAAGTTGAATTTAGTCCATGCCTTTATATCATATTCACCAGATATTTTATTATTTCGATCTTTTGGGTCAACTTTAACTGCTTTTACCCATTCACTTTCATCTGCTCCACCCTTCTGGTTAAGAACTATATCTGCTAATATTTTAATGCCGTTTTTATGAGCCTCATCTATTGCATTTATATATTCATCTTTTGTACCATGTTTAGTTCGCACGGTTCCCTTTTGGTCAAATTCACCAAGATCATATAAGTCGTAAACATCATAGCCTACATCATTATTACCTCCTGCACCTTTATAGGCCGGTGGAAGCCAAAGAGTGTCTATGCCAACATCGCTTAACGTTTTACTGTGGTCTTTTAAAAAGTTCCAGTGTCCGCCATCGGGTGGTAAATTCCATTCAAAAAATTGCATTATAGTTTTATTCATTTAAGTTAGCTCCTTTTATTTCTCTAATCGAGATTTATTGGTTTTTAATATTTCTACAGCTGAACTTTTCTAGTTTTTCAACAAATAATGTCGCAATCTTTGATAAGTTTTTCTCATGAACTAAGTAAGAAAAAAACCTATTGTATTTTGTCTCAGTAGCTATAATTTTAAGCTCATTATTAGTAGCAGCATCAGCAACTACTAAAGATGAGATGAAAGTCACACCTAAATTATTTTTAACAGCTTCTTTAATTGCATAATTACTTCCAAGTATAATAAAATTTTTTGGTGATATACCTTCTGTATTTAAAAAAATATTTAGATACTCACCAGTACCAGAACCTTCTTCTCTATGCATCCAAGTTTGATTTGACAAGTTGGGTTTAAGTCCAATATTTTTATCATAGGTAAAAGAATTTGGAGTTACAATAACCATTGTATCTTTATAGAAATTTTTAGAGGTATAGTTATGTGCAGGTACGCTGCCTTCAGTTAAAGCAATATCAATATCATAGTTTTTGAATTTTTCATAAATGTTATGGGTATTTTCAATAGCGACTTCTAGTTTTATGTTTGGAAACTCTTTAATAAATTCTCCTAGTATTGAGGGAAGTAAGAATTCACCTATAGTCATGCTTGCACCAATTTTTAAGGTTCCTGATGTGGAATTATGATAATTGTCAAGTTCATCTTTTGTGTCATCTATTAGAGAGATTATTTGTTTAGCTTTTTTGTATAAAATTTCTCCAGTTTGTGTAATTAATATATTTCTTTGTTTGTTTGATCTTTCAATCAATCTTGTATTAAATTTTTTCTCTAGAAGTTTAATGTGTAAACTAACACTTGGTTGAGATATGTTGATAGTATTTGCAGCTTTTGTGAAGCTTTTTTTGTCGACAACAGTAATAAAAGTTTTTAATTCCTCAATCAAAATTATCACCCTATCCATTATAAATACTAATAAGTATTATAGAAAACATGTATTATACTTATTGGTTAAAAACAAGTATACTATATTTAAAGGGATGTTGCAATATGAAAGGAATGATACAAATGAATAATTTAAATGAGATCCTTTTTTCCGAAATTGAAGAGTTTAGAGCACTTGGTAATAAGTTTTTAAGTGGCGAATTGAGTAAGATGGATTTTAAGGGAGCTTCCGGTGGTATGGGAGTATATGCCGAGCGTAGTGGAAAAACATTTATGGCAAGATTTAGAATGCCGGCAGGAATAGCGTCTATAAAGGATCTTAAATTAATTTATGATTTTGCAAATAGATATAAAGTAGAAAGTATACATATAACTACTCGTCAAGCAATGCAATTACATGGAATTACTATAGATGAAGTTTGTAATATTATGAAGGAAGGAATAAATAAAGAATTGTACATAAGGGGTTCAGGTGGCAATTATCCTAGAAATGTTTCTGCATCACCATTATCTGGTGTAGAAAAAAATGAAGTTTTCGATATATCACCGTATGCAACTGCGGTGGGGAAACATTTTTTAAATAAGATATATACATATAAGCTTCCTAGAAAATTCAAGGTTGCATTCTCAAGTAACGACAAGGATGAGTCACATGTAACGGCTACTGATTTGGGTTTTTTAGCTGTTATTGAAAATGAAATCCAATATTTTAAGGTATATTTAGGTGGTGGAATGGGAAATAACTCAAGGTTATCTGTTTCAAGTGGTCAATTGATAAAGCCTGAAGATATTTTATACCATGTTGAAGCATTAACTGAGCTTTTCATTAATGAAGGTGACTATGTAAACAAGGGAAAGGCCCGTATAAGATATATTAAAGAAAGAATGGGCGATGAAAAATTCATAAAGTGTTACAATAGCTATTTGGAGAAGGTTAAGGCTGAAGGTAATTTGAAAATTAAGGTAGAAACTAAGGTTTATGATAAGTCTGGCATTGAAACTTCTGTAAAAAACATAAGACTAATTTCACAAAAACAAATGGGTTTATATAGTGTGTATGTTCATCCAATGGGAGGACAATTAAAAACAGAGAATTTAAAACTAATAATAGATAAAATAGAAGATATGGACGATGTAGAAATAAGACTAACTATGTCAGAAGGATTATATATTAGAAATCTTAATGGGGAAGAAGCTCAAACATTACTTGATTTAACAGTGGGAATGGGAGGAAATACTTCACTTGAATATTCAACTTGTTGTATTGGAGTTCCAACATGTCAAATGGGAATATTAGAAAGTCAGAGCACTTTAAATGAGATTTTAAGTTATTTTAAAGAAAAAAACTTTACAAAAGATATACTTCCTCCTGTTCATATATCAGGATGTACTAATTCTTGCTCTGTACATGAAATAGGAACAATTGGGTTTCGTGGTAAAAAGAAAAATATTCAAAATGAACTTATAAATGTATTTGAATTACATTTTGGTGGGGAACTTGGAATAGGTAGAACAAAGCTTAGTAAAATCTATGGTGATATTAAACAAGTGGAAGTTCCAAATTTTTTATTTGAACTTGCAAGTGCTGTAGACAATTCAAGCAAAAACTTTGCTACTTGGATGAAACAAAATATAAATGAATTTAATAAAATTGTGAGTAAATATATAGTATAAAAAAATTCCATATGATGGGATGTAACTAAAATTATGCAAATAACTTAGATAAGTAATTAAGAGTAGGGTATGTGGGTGTTAACCATGTATTCTATTCTTTTTTTGAGTAATTAAATGTAAATCACATGTTTTAATAATAATTTATTTATATGCTATAGATAGGTTAATGAGAAAACGACTAATAAGCAACTTTAAATACATATATATTAAGCATTTATGACTATTTGAATTATAACATTAATTAGCCGACATTAAAGCTATGAATTTGGCTATATTTAGCTATAAATATGGAAATTATAGGTTGAAATCTTAGAATTAATAATATATAATAGAGCAATATTGTATTAATAAATTCGATTACAGAGGTGCATTATGTTTTCAAAAATAAGAGAAGTACTAATAGGTAAAACATTAAAAACAGAAGAATTAGAAGGGGAAAAATTAAACGTATTGTGGGGATTACCTATATTATCAAGTGATGCTGTTTCTTCCGTTGCATATGCAGGTGAGGAAATTTTAATTGTGTTAATTGGAGTTATGGGCTCTATGGCATATAAATATATGTTTTATGCTGCAGTGTGTATTGTTTTGCTACTGCTCATACTTGTTTTTTCATACATGCAGACTATTGATAGCTACCCATCTGGTGGAGGATCATACATAGTTGCAAAAGATAATCTAGGAGTAACCCCAGGGCTTACAGCGGGAGCAGCGCTTACTATAGGGTATGTACTTACAGTTGCTGTTAGTATAAGTGCCGGAACTGCTGCGATAACATCAGCAATGCCATTTTTGTATAAGTACAAAGTATCTATAGCACTATTAATGTTATTAATTATAACAATAGGAAATTTAAGAGGAACGAAGGAATCATCTAAACTTTTTGGAGTTCCAACATACATATTCATAGGTTCTTGTGTAGTGCTTATTGTTACTGGTTTTGTTAGACATTATATTTTTGGATATTCGCCACAAGCTTTATTTTCAATGCCAAAGCAAGTAGGTGACATTACTTTATTCCTATTTCTTCGCGCATTTGCTTCAGGATGTAGTGGTTTAACAGGAGTTGAAGCTGTAAGTAATGGTATACCTAATTTTCAAGAACCATCACAAAAAAATGCGAAAATTGTTCTGGTTTTACTAGGAGGGTTAGTATTTTTTATTTTTATAGGAATATCTTTTCTAGCAACAATTTATAATGCAGTACCTGTTAGTAATATGACTGTGCTTGCTCAAATTACTCAACAAGTTTTTGGGAAAAATATTATGTTTTACTTTATTCAAGTAATCACTGCAGTTATTTTAATAATGGCTGCAAACACATCTTATGCAGGTCTGCCATTATTACTTTCATTAATGGGGAATGATGGGTATGCTCCAAGGCAATTTTCTCAAAGAGGAAAAAGATTAAGTTTTTCAAATGGAATAATAGTACTAGCTGTAGCTTCCGCTATATTAATTATTGTATTTCAAGGCGATACTCATGCACTTTTACCATTATATGCAATCGGTGTATTTATATCTTTTACACTTTCCCAGGTAGGAATGTTTTTAAAATGGAAAAGGGATAAAACAGTTGGTTGGAAATTTAAGGCGGCTGTAAATGGATTTGGTGCTATTGTAACTTTTATTACTGTAATACTTATAGGTATTACAAAGTTTATGGATGGAGCTTGGATAGTTTGTATTATATTGCCTTTGCTTGTCTATTTTATGTTAAAAATTAAGAATCATTATACCCATGTAGTAGAGCAAATAAGATTAACAAATGATCTAAGACCCAAAGTGGGGGCAATAACAAACAATGATCAACATGTAATAATTCTTTTAGGCACATTAAATAAATCATTCCTAAAGGCATTAAACTGTGCTAGATGTTTATCACAAAATGTGGTTGCTTTTCATGTATCAACTGATCCAGAAATCACTCAAAAACTAAAAAGAAAATGGAAAGAGTATAATCCGGGAATCCCATTAATAATAGAGCATTCCTCATATAGGGACGTAATGGAACCATTAATGAATTTTATACAATCTGAAGAACGTTCTTCAAAACATGGAGAAACTGTGACAGTAGTGTTAACACAATTTGTTATAACTAGATGGTGGCATAATTTACTTCATAACCAAACAGGGTATTTTATAAAAAGTCAATTATATAAAAATAGAAATGTGGCAGTTCTTACTGTGCCATATATAATAAAAGAGTAGAAACTAAAAAATCATTAGCCTAGGCTAATGATTTTTTAGTTCTTTTTAAGTGCATAAAATCCAAAAATTATACAGGAGTAAAAAGTAATTAATCTCCATAATAATATGCCGGCCATTATATTGCTAGCGGCAAAAAACATGCTAAAGCATATATAGAAAGCACCTTCGGCTCCACCCATGGCTCCGGGTGATGGTATAACAGCTGTTATCATCATTATGAATGCAGTTCCAGCTATCATACTACCAATGCTAGCACCGTGCATTCCAAAACTAAGATAAATAAAATAGGGGATAATAAAATATATTGTTAGCTGCAGCGTTGTATAAATAGTAGCTGTAAAAATTAATCTTTTACTATGTTTCGCTATTTGCATATTATCATGAAATTGATCTAAATTTTCATTAATATCTTTTTCTAATTTTGATATATTTTTTACAAGTTTGAATTTTCGTAATATTTTAGATAAGATCATTATAAATTTATGTGTTAATTTACGATATTTTGAAAAAACAATTAAACATACAATTACACTAGCATGAACTAAAAATCCTACTGCTATTAAATAAAATAAATTGCTGGTTTTTCGCCTAAAAAAATCTAATTTCCAAAATATAAGAACTAGTGAGTATATAGTTAATATAGCTTGATACATAATAAATTTAATCATGAGTGCTGAACCAGCTTTGCCAGCACCTACTCCTTGTTTTGTAAGTGCATATAACTGCATTGGCTGACCGCCAGAGGCAAAGGGAGTGATTGAATTAAAATATTGTCCAATAAGAGTGACTTTAAAAGCTTCTTTAAATTTATAGTCCTTTTTCATTAAAAATACAGTTAACTGCAAGATTTTAGCTTCAAAAACCCAATATAAAAACATGGAGAAAACAGCTGCAATTAACCATTGAATATGCAAGTGATTCATTTGATGAATTAAATCCATCCAACCATGTGTAAATACAATTAATAGTATAAAAATACCTACAGAGGCTATTCCCAATATCAAATTAAATTTATATTTTTTCATTAATTTACCTACCCTTTATTAATAATACTTTTATAAAAAAACTTAAATACAGCTACATTATCTAAATTTACTAGAGAACTTTATAGAAGGTTAACATGACATTCTCAGGTAATCTTGTAGCATAACATACAAAAATAGTGTTCATCATCCACTTATATTTTTCACTGTAAGTTTCAAAGATGGGAATTGTACGGAAATAGTAAACACTAGGATCAACAAATTTACCAGCTTTTACATCTTCTATATATTTAGATGGCACTGTACGAAGACCATTGTTTTCAATGTAAATGGTAGCCCCATCATCTAACTCAATAGCATATCTAGCTGAAAGCTCACATTTCCCATCTGGCCTAATAACTTGACTGTCAATTCCTCCTGGAAGTACTTTTCCTTTAAACCCAATACCAGTTACATCACCAGATAAAATAGGAATTAATTGACGTCTTCCAACTATTTCATCTTGTCCAACTAGAATAGGTTTATCAACTACAATTAGAATGCTAAATACTTCAACGTAACCTATTTCTTTAATATCAACAGTTTCCATTAGTTTCACTCCTTATAATTTTTCATTTGTTAAATTTTCTAGATAATATTTCCCTTTAAGTACAATTATGTCTTAAATATTATATCACGAAAAATTAAAACACATTCTTAAATATATCATATATTATTATTTGAATATTAATATGTGTCATGAGTTTGTAAATAAAAAGAGGAGAGTGATTATATTAAAAACACCCTCCTAAAATCATTATTTTATTTATAATTTAATGTATAGCTTTCTTTTTATAACTCTTTCCAGTTGTTTCAACACTACCTATAGTTATGAATGCATCATCATCAAAACCATTAACAATAGATTTTAGTTTAGAAATTTCTAGTCGAGATACAACTACATAAATTACATTTTTATATTCTCCTTCTTTTCCGCCTTTGCCGTAAAGGTAAGTCATACCACGACCAAGTCTTGCCATTATTGCCTCAGAGATTTCTTCATGTTTATCTGAAATAATCACTACAGCTTTTGATTCATCAGTACCTTCAATGATAATGTCAATAACTTTGATTACTATAAAATATGTTATTAAAGAATACATGGCTCTATCCCAACCAAAAATCAAGCCTGCTGAAAGTAATATAAAGAAATTGAAGAACATAATTATCTCTCCAACTGAAAATTTAATTCTTTTGTCAAGTATTATTGCTACAATCTCTGTGCCATCAGTTGATCCACCACTTCTCATTATGAGTCCTATGCCTAGTCCAACTAGTATTCCACCAAAAACTGCTGCAAGTAGTATATCATGCGTTATTCCGGGAATTGGTTTAAGGATTGATACACCTATAGAATAGCATATTACAGAAAAGATAGTTGATATGGTAAATGTTTTTCCAATTTGTTTATATCCGATTATGAAAAATGGTATATTTAGTATAAAAGTAAGTAGTCCAAGTGGTACGTTGATAAAGTGATTTGCCATAATTGATATTCCAACAACGCCTCCATCAATTATGTTGTTAGGTATTAAAAATATTTCTAAGCCGATTGAATATAGTGTTGCGCCAAGCATTATAATAATTACTTTACTACAGCTAGCGTAAAATTTTCTGAAGCGTTTAGTCATCGAATAACCTCTCTTTTTAAATACGTACCTTAATTATAACGTATTTTTACATTTCATTCAAGTTGATTTGAGCAATAGACTATATTTTCTGAAAATTACGATAAAAAGAATATCATATATTCTATCTTAGCGGTTATACTGCATAGACTTAGATATGGTAACATTTTGAGAAAATGGAGGGCTTTATTGATGTTTACTAATTTTAATGTGCTTATTCACATAAGTAATATAGGATTCTTTACTGCATGGATTGGAACAATGATGGGAATACTACTTTGTTTTATTACTAAAGATAATGGTAGAAGATTTAAAGGTACTGTTTTGGGGTTTCTTGGAGGCCTTATGCTTGCTATAATTTGCTTCGATTTAATTCCAGAAGCATTTGAAAATGGTAATGTGTATATAGCAACAATTGGTATATTTATTGGACTTATTACTGCATTATTAATTGATAGTGGTGTTAGTTATCTTAATTTTGAAAATTCAGATGGTAAAAAACAGAGATATTTAAAAGTAGCTCTTTTTATGGCGATAGGTTCAGGAATACATAATATACCCGCTGGAATTGCATTAGGTTCACTTTTAAATATTTCCTATACGAGGGGTTTCCAGTTAGCAATTGCTCTGCTTCTCCATGGAATACCTGAAGGACTTACCTTAGGAATGTATCTTAAAGAAGGAGGTGCTAAAATATATACCGTAATACTATTTTCAGTATTTACTTCTATACCGATGGGCATAGGTGCTTTAATGGGAGGAATTTTAAATAGTGTATCACCTATAATTATTTCAATTAGCCTATCATTTGCTGCTGGTTTAATATTATATACTGTTTGCAAAGAGATAATACCTGAATCCATTGGACTCTGGAGGGGTAGATTATCTGCAAGTGGCACAGTTCTTGGAATAATATTAGGTAAAATCTTTGTTACAATAATGCACTAAGTGTTTTATCCTAAAAATCAAAACATAATATAAAAAAATATAAAAACCGACAATCTTCACAATAAACACATAAGTGGTTGATCTAATTGATTTGTGTTTTATAAATTATAAACAAATGAGGAAATGTAAAAATGAAGACAGTCCTGAGAAACCTTGCAGTTGTAATAACCTTGCTTTTAACTTCAAATGTAACGGTACTAGCAGTCCCAGTAAATGAGAAGTTACAACAGCAGAAAGATTCACTAACTAGAATCCAAACCGAGAGAGAACAAGTTGAAATGAAGATAGAAGAATTTGAGTTTTGGAGATTTTATATCAAAAGTAGATAACATAAAAACAGTCGTAGAGTTTGATAAAAAACTAATGGCTAAATTTGAAGCATCACAAAAGGAATTAAATAAAAAACAAAAAAGTTTGAATAAGACAAAAGAGAAATATTATTAGTTTAATATTGTGTGTGTGATGCCACCTCCGTATAGAGGGGGCATTGTTTTTTTTGTATTAAAAAGAGCTATAATTTTATATGGTGGATGTTTTAAAGAAGAGGTTGACATATTGTTTTTTTAGTATTAGCATGTAGATATACACCCCCACCTAGGGGGTAGGGTATGGAAGAGGATAAATAATGAATAATGAGCAAAATGAAGCTATGAAAATTTTAAAAATATCAAGAGGACAAATTGAAGCAACTATCAAAATGATAGAAGATGAGAGGTATTGTGTAGATGTGTCAAATCAGATTATTGCTGCACAATCACTCCTAAAGAAAGCTAATTTGTTGATTTTAAAGCAGCATATGAATCACTGTGTTATGGAAGCCTTTGAGCATGACAAAGGTAGTGAGAAGATAGATGAAATTATAGGTCTTTTATCAAAAATAATTGGTAAATAGAATATATGCAATAAGGAGGGTATTATATGGTGACTAAGTCATTGAAAATAGAAGGTATGACCTGCGGGGCATGTGCAAAAGCAATTGAAAGAGTAACTAAAAAATTACCAGGCGTTTCTGAGTCAAGTGTGAATAGTGCAATAGAGAAATTAAAGATAGTTTATGATGATTCCTTAATTAAACTATCTGATATACAAAATGTTGTTGATAAGGCTGGATATAAATTATTAGCCCAAACAACTAACAAAACATTAAAACTTGAGGGAATGAGTTGTGCATCTTGTGCAAAAAACATAGAAAGAATAACAAGAAAACTCAATGGAGTTATAGAATCAAATGTTAACTATGCTACCGAAAAGCTAACGATTTCTTTTGAGCCATCTTTAGTTAAAACTTCGGATATAAAGAGGGCCATAGCAAAAGGTGGATATAAGGCTCTTGAGGAAGAAAGTAATATAGATCTTGATAAGGAGAAAAAAGAAAAGGAAATAAAGGCATTATGGAATAGGTTTTTAATATCTGCTATATTTGGAGTGCCGTTATTACTAGTTGCAATGGTACCAATGATTGCTATGGAAATGAATATGATGATGCCGAGTTTTATTGATCCTATGATGCATCTTAAAGCCTATGCTGCTCTACAATTAATACTCGTTATTCCAATAATGATAACAGGTAGAAGATATTTTATAGTGGGATTCAAGTCGTTAGCAAGGCTAAGTCCTAATATGGATTCGTTAATATCCATGGGAGCATCAGCTGCATTTTTATATAGTATATTTGCAGTTTATGAAATATTCATTGGTAATACTGGTTATGAGATGTATTTTGAATCAGCAGGTATAATATTAACGCTTATAACCTTAGGAAAGTATTTAGAGTCAGTTACGAAAGGAAAAACTTCCGAGGCAATTAAAAAGCTTATGGGACTTCAGCCCAAAACTGCAATTATAATTCGTGAAGAGAAAGAAATTGAAATTTCAATTGATGAAGTAGAAGTTGGAGATATAGTTGTTGTAAAACCAGGAGGAAAAATGCCAGTGGATGGTGAAGTTATTTCCGGAATTACATCTGTAGATGAGTCAATGCTCACTGGTGAGAGTATGCCGGTTGAGAAAAGCATTGGACATAAAATAATTGGAGCAAGCATAAATAAAAATGGTTCTATTAAGTTTAAGGCAACTAAGGTTGGTAAAGATACAGCTCTTGCACAAATTATTACATTAGTTGAAAATGCTCAGGGATCAAAAGCCCCAATAGCTAAGATGGCAGACATTATATCTGGTTATTTTGTCCCAGTGGTTATAGGTCTTGCACTAGTAGCATCATTAGCTTGGCTAATATCTGGACAAACAGTAGTATTTTCATTAACAATATTCATTTCAGTACTAGTAATTGCTTGTCCATGCGCACTTGGCCTTGCAACTCCAACAGCTATAATGGTTGGAACAGGAAAAGGTGCAGAATATGGCGTGCTTATAAAAAGCGGTACGGCTCTTGAGACAACACATAAGATTCAAACTATTGTATTTGATAAAACTGGTACTTTAACTGAGGGAAAACCAAAGGTAACAGATATAGTTTCTGTAGATGGTGTTGATGAGGACTATTTATTAGCAATAGCGGCTACTGCAGAAAAGGGGTCAGAACATCCGCTTGGTGAAGCCATAGTAAAAGAAGCAGAGGATAGAAAACTAGATTTTAAAAATACAGAAAAGTTTAACGCAGTTCCTGGTAGAGGAATAGATGTAACTATCGATGGTAAAAAAATACTACTTGGAAACAAAAAACTTATGGATGAAAGCAAGGTATCTTTATTAGATTTAGAGAAAATATCGGATAAACTTGCAGGAGAAGGAAAGACACCTATGTTTATTGCTATTGAAGGTAAGCTAAGTGGCATAATTGCAGTAGCTGACACAGTAAAAGAAAATAGTAAAAAAGCTATAGAAAGACTTCATAGTATGGGAATACAGGTTGCGATGATAACAGGTGATAATAAAAGGACAGCAGAAGCTATTGCAACCCAGGTTGGAATTGATACAATCCTTGCAGAAGTATTACCAGAAGATAAGGCAAATGAAGTTAAAAAACTACAAGCAGAAGGTAAAAAGGTTGCTATGGTTGGTGATGGAATAAATGATGCTCCAGCACTTGCACAAGCGGACATCGGTATAGCAATTGGATCTGGAACTGATGTTGCAATGGAGTCTGCAGATATAGTACTAATGAGAAGTGATTTAATGGATGTACCTACAGCCATTGAGCTAAGTAAGAAAACTATAACAAATATTAAACAAAATTTATTTTGGGCTTTTGGATATAATATTTTAGGAATACCAGTTGCAATGGGAGTGTTACATTTGTTTGGTGGCCCACTTTTAAATCCAATTATCGCTGCCCTTGCAATGAGTTTTAGTTCAGTTTCAGTATTATCAAATGCATTACGCTTAAAAGGCTTTAAGCCATTAAGATAAAGGTTCTCTAAATATGAGAAATTAAATTTAGAAAGGAGAAATAATAATGAAAAAGAAAATATTAGTCGAAGGTATGAGTTGTGGACATTGCGTAAAGCATGTTAGTGAGGCGTTAAAGGAAATTGGAGCAAAAGAAGTAGAGGTAAATCTTGAAAGTAAGCTTGCAACTGCTGAAATTGGTGACAGTATTAGTGATGATGCTATAAAGGCAGCCATTGAAGATGCAGGATATGATGTTATTAAAATAGAAAAAGCATAGATTAAATAATAAAGTTTAAGCTATAAAAGGTTCAAGCATTACATAAAATGTAATGTTTGAACCTTTTATTAAATGACTTGAAAGTATTTAGTGATTTGCTAAGCTTTTTTTCTCCAAAGGCTATCTATGTTTAAAGTTAATATTGCATTTAATTTATCATAGTTGGGGGCAATTGATGAAAATACATCGTGTATATTTATGGACACTTGTTTCATTTTAAAATCTCCTTACATCAAGGGGAATATTACGAAAATTGTTAAGTCCCAAATTGCATGGGATATAATTACTGGAAGTAAGCTTTTTTCTTTTTTATAAAGCCAACCCCAGAATATTCCACATACTAATGCTGCTATTACAAGCATCACATTGCCTGTAATTATGTGAACACCAGCATATAATAAAACTGAGATTACATATCCTTTGGTCTCACCCATTTTTTTCGATAGGGTATTTTGTATAAAACCTCTCCAATATAATTCTTCTCCTGGACCAATTATAAATAAAAGCAGTAAGCCTATCCAAATTAAGTTTCCATTATACCTATTACTGTAAACGAATAATACCTGGGAATCTTTAAAAGGAAATATGAAACCTGATATAATATTTCTTAAATAAAATATTATATAAAGTACTATAGCCGAGAAAATTCCAATTAGTTTATGCCTTATAGTTGGTTCCCTTATATTTTAGCATCAGAGGTTTTCCTTTATAAGAATACCCGCCTAGGGCGCCTATAAGTCCTAATATTAATAAAAATATACCTTTTTCATAGGACAAAAATAATCCTATTAGACTTCCAAGTATTAAACAAAGCATTCCACTTTGAAGAATCTGTTTGGAAGATAATAAATTATCCAGGATAACACCGCTTGAACCATAAGAATATTTTGTATCAACTTTATTTTCATAATCATCATGATCGCTTAGTAAATTAATAGCAGTATGTAATAACAAAATAGCAATAATAGAGAGTATAAAGTACCCAAATTGAAAATTATTTTGTTTAATTGCGAGGATTGCGCCTATAGTAACTGGAATCACAGAACCTGTGAAAGAGAAGGGTCTTATAGCTCTTAACCATATTTTCTTAGAAATTTTGGCACGGGTTTGTTATTACCTACAAATTTCTGAACAATATCATTTAGAAGTCCGAAAGGACAAACAATGCACCAGAATCTACCTAAAAATAGTAGAAGGATAGGAAGTGGCGGCCACCATAATACCAAAGTTCCAGCAGTACCAAAGTTATCATGAGCATCGGTAGGTCCTGCCATTAGTATGTGGCCTCCATTTCTAAGATTTAATAGATTTTTTCTTATTTATAGCAGCTATTACTAAAATTAGTACAACAACTCCTGAAAATATGCCAATTATAAGAAAGTTAGGGGTTTGTACATTAATATTAAAATCAATAGTTTTTTCCTGTCCTTGTACATTGATAGTAGATTCGACAATCCATTTACCTGTGCTTTTTAAATTTACCATGCCGGTATATTTGTCTTTTATGGAACTGCTTTTTAAAGATATTATGGTCATATCGCTTGCACTCATACCACTCATGCCAGGCATAGCAGCCATATCATTCGAACCACTGGTGTTGGTCATGCTGCTTGTACCATTAGGATCATCCTTATATGCAGTAACTTTTAAATTAGCATTGGGTAAAGGCTTACCATTTTTATCAAGAATGGTAATTGTAAAATCATTATTACCTAGTTTCAATTTTTTAGTTGGGAAGTTTAAGGTGGCTTTTATGCCATCAACCGTTTTATTTATTTGAGTACCAGTTGTAGATGCAAATGCAGATGTTGAAACTGATAAAACTAATATTAATGTAAATACAAAGTTTTCTAATGATTTTAATTTCATGTCAATTGAGCTCCTTTAATTTATATTTAGTATTTTAGTTTAGATAAATCAACATTTTTATTACGATGAACTTATTTTTTCTGAGAAAAATTAAGAATATAATTCACAAGATTTATTAAACTTGTTTTATAGGCCGAGTCTTTAAATGTCTTAAGGGCTGATATTGCTTTATCTCCATAGAATTTAGCATCTTTCGTGGTAATATTTAGATTAGTATAAATATCTTTATCCATACAGTCATCCATTATCTGGTATGCCATTCCTAAATTTAGTCCATAAGTTTCGATACTATTAACGTGCTGTTTTGTTGCTCCGGCTAGTGCAGCTGCAATTTTGCAGCTAATAGACATAAATGATGCTGTTTTACCTTTATTAATATTCAGATAAATTTCACGAGTTGGCAAGAGTAGAAAATGCTAAAGAATAAACGACATCACCAGCAAGGATTGCTATTTTATTACCATGAACTTTATTTAGAGTTTTTTGACCACGCCTAGTCAAGTCGTTATCAAGGACATCATCATGTATTAAACTAGCGCTATGCATGAGTTCAAGGCCGGTAGCAAACTTAATTAGGTGATTATTAGTATTTTGAGGTAGATTGTTATCTATAAGACCTGCCGAGAGCAAAGTTAGGATAGGTCGAAGCCTTTTTCCAGGAATTTTAAAAAAATAACCTATAATTTCTTTTAGATAATTTATACTAAGATTTTTATAGAGTTTTTTTAGTTCTTCTTCAACAAGAAGTAGATCATTACTTATTGGGTTATAAATATCATCAAACTGCAAATCTTTCATCACCTTCCTATATTTAAGAATACATTAATGCGTTATTTTGAAGTATTATTTATCTTTTAAAATATTTTGTGAGCACAATATGTAGTATACAAAAATGGTATGAAGATATTATGTAGAAAATATATTAAATCATCTCCTTCGGAGCTGCAATATTAACGATTTCAGAAGGAGATTGTGCCTCCCACTTATATAAGTGGAGGGCTTTCCTTCTGAAATGTCGTTAAACTTATTTTTTATAAAGCAAAAAGAGAAGCATTGAGCTCCTCTTTTAATTTACTTATATATATAAATCAAGCTACAGTGATACTTACATCTCATTTGTTATTGCTATAATAATCACAAAATTTTATTGAAATATAAAATAAACATGCTACCTTTTCCTTCTACGCTTTTTACTTCTATATCTGCATTATGGAGGGTCAATATGTTACGTACAATGGTAAGTCCTATTCCGGAACCCTCTACAACGTGTCTACTTTTGTCTCCTCTATACAGTCTTTCAAATATATAAGGTAAGTCATCCTTTTTAATGCCAATGCCTGTATCTTGAATTTCTAATATTACTTTTTTATCAGATTCTTTTAGAGTAATATTAATTTCTCCTTGCTCTTGGGTAAATTTAACTGCATTTGATAGTAAATTAATAATTACTTGTTTTATTTTGTCTGTGTCACCTAAAATATAAAATTGATTATTGACACTACATTTTAATGCCATTTTGATATTTTTATTTTCTGATATTATTTCAAACTCCTTCTGGACTAAAGTAAGGATGTCTTTTAATGATATTTTTTCCACGTTTAAAACTGTTTCTTCTCCTTCAATCTGTTTTAAGGTATTTAAATTGTCTATAAGCTTCCCAAATCTAATAACTTCATCATTAAGATAAATCAATCTTTTGTTGTCTATTGGGAAAATACCGTCAATCATAGCTTCAAAATTGTTTTGGAGAATATTAAGCGGAGTTCTTATTTCATGAGATATATCCGATATTAACCTTTTTCTAAGAGTATCTTGATGTTTAAGATTCTCTCCAAGAGAATTTATGCTGTTTCTTAAATTTTCAAGTTCTAAAATGGTACTTCTATCATATGAGCGTGCATTATAATTTCCATTTGAGAGATCAACTGAAATTTCCGAAACTTGTCTAAGAGGATTAGAAAATTGCTTTGAAATAATCAAACTAATTAATATTGTTATTAAAAGAGAAAGTACAATACTTAAGATAATACTCTTGTTTATCGATGTTTTAAAATTTACATCATCACTGGTTAATAATACTGGACCATTTTGTCCTATGTCTACATAACCTACAATTTTATTTTTATATTTTATTTGGAGAGTTCTTAAAGTATACACTCCGCTACTTTTATGAGGCATACTATTATTAGTGTTGTTAATTATGTCATTTGCATTCATTCCCCAAACAACTTTTTTATTTATATCCTTAAGAGTGAGGCAGTAATTACTCATATAGGCTTCATGCGTAATTTCTATTCCAGAAGTTTTTGACCACTTAGCATTTTTTTTATATATTGTTTCTAAATATGTTACTATTCCAGTGTCCCTCTTAGTTTGTATTTCAACTAAATACTTGTTAAAAGTTTTTGATATTGCTATATTTACGAAAAGTGTAGCTAAGAAGAGTGCTAATATGGATGTACATACTAATATAATACTTAATCTTTTTCTTATGCTTTGCATAATTAATCACCACCAAATTTATAACCAATTCTAGTTACTGTTATTATGTATTTAGGATTTCTGCTATCCACTTCTATTTTTTTACGTATGTTTTTAATATGCACATCTATTGTTCTATCAAAACCTTGAAAATCAATTCCCATAATTCTTTCAATGAGATGCTCTCTTGTAAATACTTTGCCACCGTTAGATGAAAGAATTTGTAATATATCGAATTCATTTGGAGTAAGTGATATTTCTTCTCCTCGCACATAAACTATCCTTTTGTCATAATTAATCTTTAAATCTCCATTATTGTAAATCATTGTTTCGGACTTATTTATATTAATTCTTCTAAATAAAGCGTTAACTCTTGCAGTTAATTCTCTTGGGCTAAATGGCTTAACCAAGTATTCATCAGCTCCAAGGTTTAATCCTTCTATTCTATCCTCTAAGGTGCTTTTGGCAGTGAGCATAAATATGTGTACCTCGGAAATTTTTCTTATAATGCTGCAGACCTCTTCACCAGATATGTCTGGTAACATCAGGTCTAATATAACTAAATTAAATTTGATATTTTCAAAAAGTTCTATTGCGGCTAAACCTTTTGTAGTGGTATATACAATATAGCCTTCTTTTTCAAGATATGCTTTTAGTATTTCAGAGATCTTTTCCTCGTCTTCAATAATCAATATATTATTCAAGTTTATACACTCCTCGTATAATGTAATTGTAATTGTTCATAATATTTAGTGTTATTATTAACTTATTTATAATACATTACACTATGTAAGTCAATACAATATCTTCTATTCAAACTAGAATTTAAGTAAAAAATTGATGGTTTTAACGTAAATTAAGTACAATAAAATCAAATTTTTATAAACTATATTTTATAATTAAATGGGTAAACTAAATAATGCACACTATTTATATAGTGTAATTTTATATTTGAAGGGAGAATATTTATGAGTGAAAAAGATTTAGAAAAGTCAGAAAAAGATAGAAATACTATTGAAATTACAATCCCTTTTAATGGTGCTATTTCAAGCACTAATGTGGGGTCAAATTCTTCAGATGATGATGGTTCCGGGAAAAAACAAAAGAGTGATCAATCGGATGATAATAATCCCAAAGAAGGACAGATGAGTAGTAAAGTCGATTCAGTCGATTTTTCTAATGAGGATGGTTCACAAAAGGAAAAAAAGAATAATAAACCAGATGAAAGTAATATTTCTGTTGATGCTACTTCAAAAAACGGACAAATGATAATTAATATATCAGAAAAGTAATGTTAAGAATGAGAGTTTAATAAGAGTAATCATAATTTATATTACATGTGAAAATGCATATGAGAAATCATATGTATTTTTTACATACTATTGATTTTACAAATGTAATAGTAATAAAAATGAGAATATATGAAATACGCATAAACATGGCTAAGACTAAGAAGATAGTGTATATTAGTAGTATATGGAATCTATTTGCTAATTATATTATCGTAAAAGGATGGTGCTATTTTGAAGGATTTTAGAATTCTTTTAGTGGAAGATGAAAGACTAATGTCAACATTTATTGAAATGGAATTAAGTCATGAAGGATATAAAGTTGATGTTGCTTATGATGGACGTGAAGGTTTAAATATAGCTGAGGAAAATGAGTATAATTTAATACTTTTAGATGTTATGTTACCTGGACTTAATGGAATTGAGGTTTGCAGAAGAATAAGGCAGTTATCTCTTGTACCTGTAATTATGCTTACTGCGAAAAGTGATATATCAGATAAGGTTGTAGGACTGGATGCAGGTGCAAATGATTATCTTACAAAACCATTTGAAATAGAAGAACTATTAGCAAGAATTAGGGTATATCAAAGAGGAACATCTATTGGGAATAAGAATGATGAAATTAAAGTAAAAGACATAGTTATGAATAATAAAGCTCATAATGTTAAGAGAGGCGGCAAAGAAATTGAACTTACAAAAAAAGAGTTTGATCTTTTAGAAATACTTTTAATAAATAAAAATGTTGTGCTTACAAGAGCACAATTAATTGAAAAAGTATGGGGTTATGACTATATAGGCGATACTAATGTGGTAGATGTATTTATAAGATATTTGAGATGTAAAATTGATGATGGCTTTGAGGACAAAATTATAACCACTGTAAGAGGGGTAGGATATGTTATTAAAGGTGAATAATTATGAATTTTAAGATTATTGGTTCTAAAATTATGAATTTAAAAATAATTAAAAGTGCAAAAATATCTTTGAAATTAACGGTGATTTATGCTGTAATGTTCTCATTAATATTACTTATTTTAAATGCTTCTATTCTATATGGTATAAAATACTATTTGTACGGCCAAGCAAATAAACAAATAGAAGACGTCAAAACAATAGTGTTAAGTAATATCACGTCTCGAAATGAACATGTAGATTTGTCAGATAAGGAACTTGTTTCAGATGTGACCTCAGAGCAAAATATATCAATAAGAATACTAGATCAATCTGGGAAAGTACTAAATAAATCAAACGAGTTTAATTATAAGATTATAAGCAAAGAACCTTTTGATAAAATAATAAAAATTAAAGAAGATGATAAACATTTAGTATATAAAATTTTAAAAATGAAAAGCTCAAAATATGGAGTAATTTATATTCAAATAGTTAAGTGGATGGGTAATGAATATGATTTTATGCAAATTCTATTTATTTTAATGGCAATTGCAGATTTTATAGGGATGATTGCTTCGATTATATTAGGATATGCTATGAGCAAAAAGATGTTAGAACCTATTGATCGAATAACTAAAGCTGCTGATAATATTAGTATTAATAATTTATTGGGAAGAATTGAAGTTACAGGTCCTGATGATGAACTTAAAAGGCTAGGTAACACTTTTAATAAAATGATAGATAGACTTCAAGAATCATTTGACAGGCAAATTCAGTTTGTATCAGATGCATCACATGAACTTAGAACTCCTATTGCAGTTATTCAGGGGTATGCAAACTTAATAGATAGATGGGGAAAGGACGATAGACAGGCTTTAGAAAAATCTATTCGTGCTATAAAACTAGAAACTAGTAATATGACAAATTTAGTTGAAAAACTATTATTTATTGCTAAAGGTAATAGTGGAAATCAAAGGATTAAAAAAGAGAATTTTTTACTGAATTACCTTATTTGCGAAGTGATTAGTGAAACTAAACTTATAGATAATAGTCATATAATAAGTAGTGACCAAAATGATTCAATTAGTATATTTGCAGATTATAAAATGATAAAGCAGATGATTAGGATATTAATTGATAATAGTATTAAATTTACACCAGAAAAGGGTACAATAGATATAAGTTCAAGGGTTGATGGTAGTGCGGTAAAAATTACAGTTAGCGATAGTGGCATGGGAATACCAAAAGATGAGATCCAAAATGTATTTGAAAGGTTTTATACTGTTGATAAATCTAGATCAAAGGAAAAAGGTGGTACTGGTCTTGGACTATCTATCGCTAAGTTGATTGTTGATGTACATAACGGAACTATAGACGTAGAAAGTACAGAAGGTTTTGGGACAAAGATAACGGTTATATTAAACACATAGGTTTCAGAATTCATTGTTATCTATGCGTTTGTTTCTAAAAGATGATAATTATTAAGCTGAATCTAAGATACTTTTAATGTAATTTTAATCTTATAAATATATTATATAAGGTATGGGGGACAATTACACAATCTCCTAATAATTAAAGGGGGAATGATGAAAATGATGTCCTTATTACAGAGATTTGATGATTCTATATTATTATTTGTCAAATATAACATGCATGGAATTATTATGGATAAAATTATGGTTATATCAACTTACTTAGGTAATAATGGTATAATATGGATTATAATAGCGCTGGTACTTATATGTAATCATAAATATAGAAAAGTAGGATTTATGGCTTTAGCAGCATTAATTCTAAGTGGAATTTTGGGTGATGAGATTCTGAAAAATGTATTTAGACGTGCAAGACCGTTAGATACTATATCAACAATGAATATATTAATACCAAGACCATTATCATATTCATTTCCATCAGGGCATACTATGTCTTCATTTGCAGTTGCAGGGGTACTAGGGAAATGTTTCAAAAAATATGCTATTGAATTTATAAGTTTAGCATCTCTGATAGCTTTTTCTAGGGTGTATTTATACGTACATTATCCTACAGATGTTTTAGCAGGGGCTATTTTAGGGCTTATGTGTAGTGCAATAGTAATTTATTTATTCAATAAATTAGATCATAAATCCAAGGCTAGTATATAAGAATTTTGCAAAGAATACAATTTTTAAAATAGGTGGTGATGTTTTGAATTCTGCAATAGTACTAATTAATAATTATGGATATATAATTTTGTTCAGTGCTTTAGTGCTTGAATTAATCGCATTCCCTCTTCCAGGTGAATTAATGATGACATATTGTGGTTTTCTCGTTTATCAATCTAAAATGAATTGGGGTATAAGTATTCTAGTAGCTACAGGTGGTGTAATGCTTGGTATTACAATTTCTTACTTTGTGGGCGATAAATTAGGCGCAAAATTTTTTGAAAAATATGGCTCATATGTCCACCTTGGACCCGCTAAAATTGAAAAAACATCCAAGTGGTTTAATACATCCGGTAATAAATTATTAATTCTAGCATATTTCATTCCTGGGGTTAGGCATATTACAGGGTATTTCTCAGGAATAACTAAAATATCATATAGAAGATTTGCGATAAACGCTTATTTTGGAGCATTTTTGTGGACTACTACCTTTATTTCATTAGGTAAGATTCTTGGACCGAATTGGGATAAATTCCATGGAGACATATCAAAATATTTGATTATTGGTAGTATAATAATATCTATAATATTAACGATTATATATGCTTATAGAAATCATAGGATACAGATAATCGAGAATACATATAAGCTTTTAAATAAAACTATAATTATATTTCATTCTATGGGAAAAATGAAAGTTGCTATAGTGGCTGTAGCAACTGCTTTTTTAGGGTTTTCAGTTCTCGTAATTGGAGTAATACAGGATTATTTATCACATGAATTTAACCAATTCGACATTGTTGTATCATATTTAGTGCAAGCAATTTTTAATTATAAATGGTCATTTTTGATAAGTATGTTTAAATTAACAACATCAATGAGGGTATTAGTACCGCTTACTATTTTCATGCTTGTATGGATTATAAGAAGGAATGTGGATCGAATACTTGAAATCCAGTCCCTATTTATTGTGATTTTAGGTGGAGAAATACTACAATATGGTTTGAGGCATATTTTTAGGCGAATAGGACCTTCTTTAATAAGCCTAATGGGTAATAAACAATATACTTTTCCAAGTTATGAGGCTTTAATGGCAATTGTTTTTTATGGATTTTTTGTATACCTAATAGTTCGTCATGCAAAGAAACTTTGGGCTAAAACTGTGGTCTTAATTATAACTTTATTTATTTGTATAATATCAGGTTTAAATCCAATATTTTTTGGAACACAGTATCCAAGTGATGTTTATGCGGGGTATGTTTTTGGTGGAGTCTGGCTTACTATAAATATCATTTTATTAGAAGTGTACCGAATACTACCTACAATAAAATTAAAAACGAGTGATTCCCTAAAGTAAATATAATACTTTAGGAAATCATTTTATTTCCATTTCAACTTTTCAAGTTCGATGTGACTTCGATACCAATTATCGTTTTTTAAAAGAGCTTCAGGTGTGCACAGATTTTTGATCATTCCATTTTCTAAAATAGCCACAGTGTCACAATCGATTATAGAAGACATACGGTGAGTTATAGATAATATTGTGTGGGCCTGGCTGGCTTTTTTAAGCACTGTTATAAATTTTTTTTCTGTAATAGAATCAAGATTTGCAGTAATTTCATCAAGTAGTAGTATTGGTGGATCTGTAACTATTGCTCTTGCAATTGCTAGGAGTTGCTTTTGACCTTGAGAGAAAAGAGTATCACTATCCACCTGCGTATTAACACCATTTGCTAGAGTTACTATATAATCTGTTAGTCCAACAAAATCTAAAGCATTATCAATTTCCTCTTTTTTAATATTCTCATCTTGTAGACTAATTTGATCACCCACCGTTCCATCTATCATATGAAAGCTTTGGTTAACATATCCGAACATTTTACGTTTTTCAGAGTTTGATATATTATAAACATCAATTCCATTTATAGTTATATTCCCATTAGATGGTTTTAAGAAACCCATAGTAAGTTTAAACAATGTAGATTTTCCAACACCGGTTCTTCCTACAAAGGTGATTTTTTCTTGTGGGTTTAAATGAAGATTAATATTTTTTAAAATGTCAGTTCCTTTTTCATATTGAAACGTTACATTATTAAAAGATAGAGTTACATCTGCTCGACTAGGAATAATGTCCCCAGATTTTAGTTTGTTATCAATACTACTGTCTTCTGGAACCTTATAAAAGTCATTTACTCTATGAATGCCAGATACTGCCTGCTGGATATCTTGAAGTTCCATACCAAGACTTTCTATAGGGGTAAATAAATTGGAGATTAATTCAATTGAGGCTGCCACCATGCCTAGGGATATTCCTAAATAGTTTAGCTGCTTTGATGATAATATTACAATTAAGCCAATAACTAAAGCACGAGTTATCTGAATGATTGGAGAAAATACAGAATCATAGAAATTTACCTTTTCTACAGTTTTGTAGTTATCTAGCAAATACTGCTTATAATTCTTTTCCATGTATTTTTCTTTACTATAGGATTTAATCATCTGCACATTCTTTAAGCTTTCTGAAATATGATTATTTACTTTGCCAACTATTATTCGATTCTCTATTTCTGCTTCTAGCATTCGCTTTTGAAAAATCCTAGTAATAACATAAATAATAGGAAGTAGCAGTAAAGTACCAATTCCAAGTCTTGAGCTAAACAGACAGATAGATATAATAATGCCTACAATTTTTAGGCAGTCGATTATCATTCCAATAATGCCACTTGTGAACATAGTGCTTATTGCATCCACATCATTGGTAAATCTTGAAACAACAGTGCCGGTTCCATTTGACGAAAAGAACATGGCATTTATTCTTTTTAATTTTTTCATCATTTCAAGCCGGATTTCCTTTGTTATTTTTTGACCTAAAACTGTAATCACAGCCTCTTTTATAAAATCAAATATGCCAATAAAGAGTAGTATAACTATATAAATAATTGCTAAGTTAAATAGTTTGTCACTACTTTTGGGTACAAGGTTATAATCAACAATATATTTTAACATTTGAGGAGGAATTAAGCTTACTATTACAACACCGCAAATAGCAAGGATCAATATTATATCGAATTTAATATTTTTTTTAATAACTTTAACAATAGAGCTTGCAACTAAGCTATTCTTCATAATTATCATCTCCAGTAGATTGCAAATTTACTATTGATCTATAAATTTTAGAATTTTTCATAAGTTCAGTATGTGTACCATAGGTTGTAGTTTTATCTTTATTTAAGAACACTATAGTGTTAATTTTTCTGAAAATAGTTAAACGGTGTGAAATTAATATAATTAAACTGTCTTTATAATTATTTTTAAGATTTTCAATAATGGTTTCTTCTGTCTTCATATCAACTGCAGAAAATGGGTCATCTAAAACAATAATTTTACTCCTGTTTAAAAGGGTTCTTGCAAGTGATATTCTAGATTGTTGACCTCCACTTAGCCTAGTTCCACTATTACCTACCAATGTGTTTTCCAAAAGGGGCATTGATAATAAATCAGTGTCAAAGCAAACATCCTTTAAAACAGAAGAGATGTCTTTACCATTTCCAAGAGTTATATTGTTGTAAATAGTGTCTGTAAGTAATTGAGGGTTATGACCTAGATATGAAATCATCTGACTTCGCTCATATTCAGTGTAAGACATAAGCTCCTTGTCATCTATCCTAATGCTGCCTATGTAGGGATATAGACCAAGGAGGGATAAACCGAGTGTAGATTTACCACAAGCGACAGAACCAGTAATGCCTATTATTTGACCTTGAGATCCTTCAAAACTAATATTTTTTAATATAGTCTGTTTACATTTGGGGTAACAAAAGCTAAGATTATTTATTGAAAGTTTTGTCTTAGAGGCATCAAAACAGGTCAGAGTAGTTTTGTTTTGGTAATCTGTAAGATAAGGTTTAATTCGTTTCCAGGATATTTGCGATTTTTGAACAGAATTAAATAGGTTGGCAGCTTTACTTGCCTTAGTTCCCATTGCGGTAAACATAATCATGTAAGTAGAAAAGTTACCAACAGTCCATTCACTATTAATAACCTTTAATCCTCCAAGGTAAATTACAAAGATTATTCCAATCATTGCAATAACATTATAAATTGGTTGCATGGAATTTTCTAAGATATCAGCTTTAATAGCCTTGTTTTGTAAATCTGTCAGTTCTAGATTATATTTTTCTAGATTTTGATTTTCTATACCATTTGCACGGTATAACATTGCATTGTCTACGGCATCGTAGGTAATACTAGCTATATAGCTACTTTTGCTGCGATAGGCGATAGTGTATTTGTATATAATTTTTTTTAATTTATCGGCAAGCCACATGGCAACTGGAATAAATAGGATAGAAAGGAGAATTATTTTCATATCATAAAATAGCATTGATATAAAATAGGATGTCATAAGTACACCAGTATCAAATACTTCTGTTGTGAATTTACGCATACCTTCAACGCACAGATCAACATCAGAAATGGCCCTAGTCATTAGGTCACCTATATTTTCTTTATCTAATTCGTAAATATTTTTATTCATTATATTATTATATATCATAAGTCTCATGGTAGCGTTTGAACTATTGGCAAAACGTCTTGTGTAAAAACGCTTAAAGTAGCGCATTAATTGAATCAGCGCTATAAGAGTAACAAAAGTAATTGCTAGTATTATTACTGCTGATAAATTATTACCATTAATAATGGAATTAATCAACTTACCTTGATAAATTGGACCTACAATTGCAGTTATGTTATAGGCTAAGCCAAATATTATAATGCATGTTACTACAAATTTTTCTTTCTTCCAATAGTTAATAATTTTATTTGGTTGTTCCATGGGCTTAATAGTAAGTTTGGCCATAATAATTAACATCTCCTCTGTTTTAAATTATATGTATTAAAGACTTTATATGTTCATTTTACTCTTAATATGGAATTAATTTATAAATATAAGATTTTTTAATCAAATTTTAATCTTACAAATATATAATATTATCAACAAGAAATAAGATAGGCGTTTAATAATGAGGAGAGAAAATATGGATATTTTAATCAACTTTATAAGTGTAATAATGCATATTGATAAGTATTTAACTTTAATGGTTCAACAATATGGAATGTTGACATACGGAGTTCTTTTTTTAATTATATTTATTGAAACAGGTTTAGTAATTACACCGTTTTTGCCAGGTGATTCAATGTTATTCGCGGCAGGAGCACTAGCAGGAATTGGATCAATGAATATAGTTACCCTATTAATAATATCATATCTTGCGGCTATACTTGGAGATACTGCTAATTATTTTATTGGTAAAAAGATTGGGAAAAAGATACTCGCAAAAGAAGAAGTAAGATTTATTAACAAGAATTATTTAATAAAGGCTCAGGAATTTTATGAAAAGCATGGGTCGATGACAATAGTAATTGCAAGATTTATTCCTATAGTTAGAACTTTTGCACCTTTTGTAGCTGGTATTGGAGAAATGAATTATTCGAAGTTTATACCATATAATATCGTTGGCGGAGGACTTTGGGTAAGTTTATTCTTAGGTGGAGGTTATTTCTTTGGTAATTTATCATTTGTAAAAACTAATTTTTCTTATATGTTAGTAGCAATAATAATTATTTCATTATTGCCTGGAGTTATTGTGTTCATAAAGGAAAAGAGAAAAAAAAATGATGACGATGATGACGATGAAGAGGGGGTTATGACTAATGAGATTTAATAACATTAATAAATAAGTACAATATAAATTAATATTTATGTGAAGAGCATTTAGGACACAGATTAATCTGTTATCTAGGTGCTTTTTTAATCTTTCTTAATATCAAATCTTATAAAAGATAATAGGCATGGAAACTATAAAATAAATCATATAATATATTAAACAGGAATAAATTAGCAATAATACTTATTTGGTTTGTATTTTGAAATTATAGAATAACGCATGCCATAAAAGGAAGGTAAGCATGAAAAAAATAAAAAAAGAAAAAGGTAAAAAGAGTAAAATAAGACTTGTAATGTTGTTTATTATATTCGAAGGTCTTTTCACAATAATTACAGGCCCATTTATGATTTATTATGGACCGTTTAAAAATGTAAGATCTACAGTTGTAGGTTCTGCAATGACTACTTTTTCATTGCAATGGCTAGTGACATCATTTTTATCTGATGATAAGATAAAAGAAATTATGAGCCAGCAGAAGGTAGATATTATAGTTCAAGATAATTCACATGGAATAGGAACAGGTGTAAAGGTTAAAAATAAAAATGATAAAAGTGTTATAAGATATGAAATAACAGGAAATAAATTCAAAGGATTTCTGTTAGTGATTAATGATCCAACCAGAATAAAGGTAGGGTATAGTAGTAAGCTTGGTAGGGAGGGAGAACTAACTAGTGTTATTGCAAGAGATAATAACGCCATTGCAGCTATTAATGGTGGCGGGTTTACAGATATGAGCTCAGACTCACTGTGGACGGGAACTGGTGCAAACCCATCTGGAGTTATAATGTCTAGTGGAAAGATTGTTTATAATGGTACAAATAATGATAATGAAAAAATGGATACCGTAGCATTAACTAAATTAGGAAAGTTATTAGTTGGTCCTTATACAATTAAAGAACTGATAAAATACGGGGTAAATGAGGCTGTGTCTTTTGGACCAGCCATGATAGTTAATGGGCATAAAACAATAAAGAATGGTAATGGTGGGTGGGGAATTGCACCTAGAACATGTGTAGCACAAAGAAAAGATGGCTCAATACTATTTTTAGTTATTGATGGCAGACAGATACGTAGTTTAGGGGCTACTTTAAGAGAGGCCCAAGACGTGTTATATGAACATGGGGCTTATAATGCTACCAATTTAGATGGAGGTTCATCTTCTACATTATTTTATGATGATGAAGTTATTAATAATCCTTGCGACAGTTTAGGTGAAAGATCAGTACCTTCAATTATATATGTAGAAAGTAGAAAATAATGAATGCGTTTTTGTTTGTATATAATGGCTCAAACAATTGCATCGTTACTTATAAGGCAACCTCTGGGGAGGTTGCCTTATAAGTAACGACAACCATTATTTAATACTATCATTTACGTATTCTTCATCAACATCGTAAAAAATATCTTCGTTTATTGTTCTGTATGGGTTATAAATTTCGCTAGAGGTTATAGTATACCTAGAGTCGTGATTGTCGTTGTACTCATTATTTTGAGAGAGGGGGTAGTCATCACTATAAATACCATTGTACTCATCATTGTAAAAAGTATTACAACGAGTATTATATCCATTCTCATTCGAAAACATTACAGGTGCTACTGGCACTAAATAGTAAGTGGGATAGTAAATTATCATATTCACTCCTCCTATTTGTAGTCTTCACAATAGATTTTAAAGTAAGCTTTTGGAAATTTACATAATGGACAAAAGGTAGGTGCTTCTTTTCCAATATGAATGTATCCACAATTCATACATTGCCATTTTACATCAGTGTTCCTTTTAAATATCATACCTGCTTGAAGATTATCATATATTTTCATAAACCTAATCTCATGATTTTCTTCTACTTCTTGTAATTCTTTATATAAATTTGCAATTTCTGTAAAACTTTCTGCCCGGGCTTCTTTTTCAAATTGCTTATATAAGGTGTTACTTTCATGAGATTCTCCCTGCGCAGAATCTTTTAAATTATCGGCTGTACTTTTATTCATTTTAAGAAATCTATTAAAAACTTCTCTTGCATGAGCCTTTTCATTATTTGCAGTAGCTTCAAAAACGGATGCTATATATTCATACCCTTCTTTTTCTGCCTTTTCAGCATAAAATGTATACTTATTTCTTGCTCTTGACTCTCCAGCAAAAGTACTAAGAAGATTTCGTTCAGTCTTACTACCATTTAATTGCATTAATATTCCTCCATTAAGTAATTTATCTTCTTTATTATCTTATTCATTATGAGGTTAAAGGTTACTTTAAAAAAGTAATCTTAAAGAAAGCTATATTAAAGGAAAAATTGTAATTGCATATAGATAATATTTATAAAAGCAAGCAAATGGGAGGTTTATGTATAAAAGAAAATATGATTACCGTTTACTAAGTATAATATTAGATGGTTAGTTTTTGACCTCTAGATAAAAAAATGTTATACCTATATTGTTAATTGTTATTTTTTTAATAGAATAATTAGTTAATGGTATGCTATATTTAAATTCTTGTGCTTCATCCTTAAATTGTGGTAATATTAATCTTCAGCAAATATTATTCGCCAAAGGAGTAAAGAATGATTTATTCCTTTGATAAGAGAATATTTATATAAATAAATCAATATTTAGTAAAAAAATATTGGTTTTATGTTAAATTCAAGGCATTACAATATTTTATAGCGAGTAGGTGAAAGAGTGAGGTATTTAAGACAATTAATGATTGTTTTGATTCCATATATTATTGGTACTGTATTACAACTAACATTAAAATTGCCGATTCCAGGATCTGTTATTGGACTTATTTTACTGTTTTTAGCACTACAGATAGGAATTGTTAAAGTGGAAATGATAGAAGAACTTTGTGAGTTTCTTTTATCAAATATGTCATTTTTCTTTATTCCAGCGGGAGTAGGATTAATGACAGCTTTCGGTGTATTAAAGGGTAAATGGATACCATTTGCGATTATAGTTATTTTATCCACATTTGTAGTGTGGATCGTAACAGCATTAGTAGTTAAAATTTTAAGGAAAGGACGAATACATGAATGATTTAATTAGCTCACCAGTTTTTGGAGTAATAGTATCACTTGTTGCTTATGAAATAGGAATATATATAAAGAAAAAAGGTAAACTTCCAATTTTTAATCCACTTATGATAGCAATTATTATATTAATATTTTTTCTTATGAAATTTCATATTAAATATGAGGATTATAATAATGGGGGTAAAATTATTTCGTTTTTTTTATTTCCTGCAACGGTTGCATTAGCGTTGCCGATGTATAAAAAATTTACGTTATTTAAACAAAATGCTACTCCAATACTTATAGGTATTTTTAGCGGAGCTATTGTAGGTTTTGTAAGTGTAGTATTTCTTTCAAAATTATTTGGCTTTACAGATGTACTTATTGTATCTTTAATACCGAAGTCTATAACAACGCCTATAGGAATAGTATTATCGAAGCAATTAGGTGGGCTTCCATCAATTACGGTTGTAGCGATAATAATTACAGGAATCGTAGGATCAATAAGTGGTCCATTTATGTACAAAATTTTAAGAATTAAAGATAAAGTTGCTATGGGAATTGCTATGGGGGCATCATCTCATGCGTTGGGAACAGCAAGAGCGATGGAAATGGGAGAAACTGAGGGAGCGATGAGCGGTTTAACTATGGCTATTTCAGGAATTGTGATTGTTCTTTTATACCCTCTTTTGTGGAAAATATTCCTTAAAATGTTCTAGGTTATTTTAAAAAGATGACTTGTAGATTTGAAAAAATGACTATAGCTTCGTAGAAGATCACTAAGGAGGCACTATAATTATGAAAAAAGATGAAGAGAAAGGCCCACTAAAAAAATTATTTAATTCAATAGATAATTTGTTATCTGATGAGAAAGAACAAAATTTAAGAACTAAATTGGCTAAAGAAATACGTAAATGTATTTTTACAGATGATATACTTGAGAGACTTAATGAAAATGATTTTTCAGGTATGGTTGAGGAAGAAGAAGAACCAATGGTTCTATTTTCTATGATATTTCCTATTTTCGTTGAGAAAAATGATGTTATTTTTAGGTTGTATAAGCATAAAGTTGAAGTTGATTTATCAGATGAAATGAGCGATAGATATATCTATATATTCTCAGATGGAAGACTTACATCAGGGTTATTTCAATGTTTTAAACTTTATGATGACGAATATATGTATGGAGTGAAAAAAATAATAGATATGATTCCAAGTTTTAAGAATACTGTAAAAGAGGCACTTGTAACTTTAAATAATAATGAAGTATTCACTAAAGAGAAAATGGGGACATTTAAAGAAAGAGAAGTAATTGCTAAAGATAATTTTAATAAATTATTTGACAGTTTAGATCTTTTTAAGTAAATGAAGTATATTATGATAATAAAGGAGTGGCCTAGGCTTCTCCTTTACTTGTTAGTAAATCTTTTTTTAATGTAGAGTATCAAATATTTAACACATAACAATAATTTTATAGGGACTCGTTTGTGCTGGTATGCTCATTGTAGTAGCACCGTAGACAACAATAAGATTGCGGTTTGTTGGACTTTTGGTAAATAATTGACCGTTTTCAAGTACTATTTGTGTCCATGGTGCAATATTTAAATTTAAATTATTATCGCTACTAATAAGATTATTGTTAAAATAGTCTACTTTCACATTTTGATAAAGGGAATCTGTTGCCATAACGATTGCCGTAAATTGTGGTGGGAAAATGAGGACTGTAGCTGCATTTGCATCATAGAATCCAGTTACTATATCTCCGGGTGTTAGCATTACATGGTCTACAAAGTAAGTAGTCGGCTGCACTACGAAATTTACTAAATCTCCATATCCATTAGCTACAGACATTAAGTTATAGCAACCTGTGTTTTTTTCACTTTCATCTATCCAAAAATCATTGATCATTGTAATTACTCCACGGAAATGCTGGAAATTTTTCATATTAATCCCTCGATTCTTTCATTACTATTTAAAAGCATTGGAAACTGCTGATTTCTCTAAGATCCATTCCAAAATATCTCCAAGTATTTCTATCCCAGCGAAAACCTGATATAGATCTAGGACCCACGAATGTAAGCCATGCCCAAAATCCTCTGCCTCTTCTTGGCCATATATATACAAATCTACGAAGGCAGGGTTTTATAGCACCTTGGTCTATTGATAGAGGGGTAGCACCAAATTGTTGTGTCTTAGGTTCGGGTGGCGTAAAGTTTGGTGCTGAAGAAGGTGGTCTTCCAGGAGACCCTGAAGCTGGACTGCCAGGAGGACCACCTTGAGGTCCTCCTATGAATGGTGGAAAAGGATTCATTTGTCTGTATGGACAAATTAGTGGGAGATTTTGAGCTTCTTGTTCATAAGTATTATTTAAATTAAACGATTTGATAGTATCTTCATCGATATACATCAATTAACTCCTTAAAGTATTTACAATACAATATATGTTTAAAGTGATGGTTTTGTTATTTTAAATTAAAATTTTTATTGGTTTAGTTAAAGTTATATGAAATTTCATTTTGATGGAGGTTTTTTATTTAACTATACAGTTTAATATATATGTATATTTTTTAGACAGTATTATGATATTGGTTGTATAAAATTATGGGGGTTAGAGTTATTATTCATATATGGCAAGTTAACAACTTGGTATATATAAATTGATTTAATTTTAGTTAAAAGTACATAATTTTAAAAAATGGAGGGTGTTAAAATGAAATTTAATTTTGATCAAACTATTGATGTAGAAAAAACTAATGCTTATATGGTTGGTGCGGGACTTGCATCAATGGCAGCAGCAATATTTTTAATTAGAGATGGACATGTTCCAGGAAAAAATATTCACATATATGAAGAATTAAATGTAACAGGTGGCAGCATGGATGGGAATGGTAATGCAAAGGATGGTTATGTAATTCGTGGTGGAAGAATGTTTGATAGGGAAGCGTATGCTTGTACATTTGGAATAATGGAAAGTATTCCTTCATTAACTGATCCTAAAGTTTCTATATTGGATGAATTTAATGCTTTTAATAAAGAAATTCATACTCATGCAAAAGCTAGATTAATAGATAATGATGCTAATATATTAGATGTATCGACTTTGGGATTAGACCGAGCAGATAGAATGGCGTTAATGGATATAATGATTAACTCTGAAGATTCTTTAGGAACAAAAACTATTAAAGAGTGTTTCCCAGAAGCATTTTTTAAGACAAATTTCTGGCTTCAGTGGACTACACTCTTTGCATTTGAGACTTGGCATAGTGCTGTAGAACTTAAGAGATATCTTCATAGATTTATTCAAGAATTACCACGACTTAAAGATTTATCTGGAATACGTCGTACACCATACAATCAATATGACTCAATGTTATTACCTATGACAAAATGGTTAAAATCACAAGGGGTTAATTTTGAATTAAACTGTAGAGTGACTGATTTAGAATTTAAACCATCAGATACTGAAACTACAGTTACTGCATTTAAATGTCTTAAAGACGGAAAAACAACTAGAATAGAAGTTGGCGATGGAGATTTTGCATTTGCAACTATTGGTTCATTAACAGCGGGTACAAGCCTTGGGTCAATGAATAAGCCAGCAATAATTAATGATAAGCATGTAGGGGGAGCATGGGATCTTTGGGAGAAAATTGCAGACGGTCGTCCTGAGTTTGGTAATCCAAAGGTTTTTGATGATCGAGTTGAAGAATCTATGTGGCAGTCTTTCACGGTAACACTTAAAGATCCAACAATGTATAATAAAATAATAGAATTCTCAGGTAATCAGCCAGGAACTGGGGCTCATATGACATTTAGAGATTCTGCATGGCTTATGACTATAGTTTTGCATAATCAACCACATTTTATTAGCCAACCTGATGAAATACAAATTATTTGGGGTTACTCTTTATTCCCATATGCAAAAGGTGATTTTATAAAGAAACGAATGGTAGATTGCACTGGTGAGGAAATATTAGCAGAAGTATTATATCATCTAAACTTTAAAGATGATATGAAGAAAATTATTGCAACGTCTATTTGTATACCATGTATATTGCCGTTTACAACAGCACAATTTTTAACTAGGGCAAAGGGTGATAGACCTCAAAATATTCCAGAAGGTTCAACAAATTTAGCATTGCTTGGACAGTTTTGTGAGATAAAGGATGACGTAGTATTTACAATGGATTATTCAGTAAGAGGAGCACAAATTGCTGTTTATAAATTCCTAAATCTAAATAAGAGACTTACTCCTATTTATAAAGGACAACATGATGTACGTGTAATGCTTAATTCTGTACTTGAAATGATGAAAGATGATAATTTAAGTAAGGAATTACTTGCAATAAAATCTTTGTTAAAATAATTTAAATAATAGAAGGAAGTCATAAGCTCTTAATTTAAAAGCTTATGGCTTCTTTTTTATGTAATTAATTCTATTAGCTAATTATGGATAAGAATGTAAAATTTATGTTTATTTATTACAATTTTGTAGATTCTATGTTGTATGTATTTATATTTAATGGTAATATTGTATTTATAAATAATGGTAATGCTAAATATATAAATAAAAAGTAATTGATTCAAAATAATTATGAATATTGAATAGGAGTAATTTCATGGATGATGTAAGTATAAGGAGAGAAATTAATATACTTTTAGAAAAAGCTAGTGCATCAAAATATTGTGAGCCTCAGCGGACAATACAATTATCAAAGCATGCACTGCTTTTATCCGAAAAGATAGGATATACACTTGGTGAAAAAGTCGCCAAAGCATATATGGCTTATTCTTATCATAGCATTGGTAATGATGAAGAAGCATTAGAATTAATATATATTTCACTTCATTATTTTATTAAAGAAGGATTTTATGATCTTATATGGTTGGCATATAATTTATTAGGAATTATATTTACCGAGTTAGGTGATATTGAAAAAAGTATGGATTTTTACGATAAAGCGCAAATAGTTGCCATAAAAATAGATTTAGGCAAAAGATATGATAAAAAGGCTAATTCTAAAAGAGCGATAATGCTTACTTTAAATAATATTGCTGAAAATTACAAATTACTTAATGCATACAAGGAAGCATTAAGTTATAGTGAAAGAGCGTACAAGATAGATTCTTTATACGATTATAGCTTATCAAGTGGAGTAACTATCCTTAGTTTAGGCGAGATTTATTACTTGTTAGAGGAATATGAAAAGGCAAATATTCTCTCATATAAAGCTTTAAAGTATATGAAACAGTATAATTATACTATTGCTGATGCTGATATTTATAAATTGCTAGCTCTGACTTCATGGAAAAAAAGAGATTATGCAAAGGCTGAAGAATATTTTTATATTGCAATAGATTTGAATGAAAAAGAATCAATTCCTAGTTATAAAATTGATGCATTACTTAGTTATTATGAATATATGATGGAACGAAAAGAAATAACGAAATCAATTGATATATTAATAAGTGCTTGTAATGTATCAATAAAATATAGTCAACATGAAAAAGTATCTGAAATATCAATGATGTTATCTATATTCTATGAAAAGTCAGGAAAATATGAATTATCTTTTAGATATATGAAATTGCATTATCAGTACGAAAAGAAACATATAGAAGCTTATAATAAAAATATTATTCAGAGTTTAAATACAAAAAAACAGATGTTAGAAATTGAGAAAGAGAATAACAGAATTACAGAGAAAAATGAAACCTTAAAAATAAAATCACAATCATTACAATTGCTTGTTGAAAAAATATCTATTATTAGTGAACTAGGACAAAAAATAACTTCAACTTTAAATGAACATTCCATATTAGATATACTTTATTCAAGTATTAAAGATTTCATGGATTTATCTTATTTCTGTATTGGTCTTTATGATGAAAATAACTCTATGATAAATTATTTAGATGCTATTATTAGCGGTGAAAAGGAAAATATGCCATCACTTTCACTTTCTAATAAACCAAGTTTTACTAAAAAATGTATTGACAGTGGCGTGTTGATTATAATTAATGATGTTAGTAAAGAGTTCCCAAAATATATTAATGAGGGAGCATTTAATAATCAACTAAAATTGAATTACAATACTGAGATAAATTCAATGATGTTTTGTCCTCTTATAGTAAACGCTAAGATTATAGGAGTAATGTCAATACAAAGTAAAGGCAAAAATGCTTTTACACCATACCATATTGAAATGGTTAAAGCATTATCAGCTTATGCTGCAATAGCAATTAATAATTCAATAAAATCAATGGAACTAGAAATGGAAGTTATAAAGACAAAAGGAATTCAAATTGAATTAGAAAAAGTGAACGAAATATTATTATCTTTGTCTGAAAATGATAGTTTAACGGGGATACCTAATAGGAGAAAGTTTGATACATACATAAATGATGTTTGGGAGAGTAGTATAAGGGGAAGAAGTAGTTTATCTTTATTAATTATTGATATAGATTATTTTAAAGAGTATAACGATAACTTTGGCCATTTAGAGGGTGATAAATGCTTAACTAGAGTTGCTAGTATTTTGGCAAACTTAAATAATGGACCATATTTTGTTTCAAGGTATGGTGGTGATGAATTTGTAATTGTATTGCTCAAAAGTTCAATTGATTATGCAGTTAAATTTGGAGAAAATTTAAGAAGAAAATTGGAAATATTGAATATTATACATGGATTTTCCGAGATTTCAGATAGAATTACATTATCAATTGGTATAACTTCTGTTTTCCCCAATAAAAACATAACAATAAATGAATTTATAAGAAAAGTTGATAACCAGCTTTATATTGCTAAAAGAAATGGCAGAAATAGAATATCAGCTAATGTATACTAAAAAAGTAGAGATATTACATAAATGGTTATCTAATATCTCTCTTTTTTAGTTCCATTTTATTGCTCCATTTGCCACACCTATCTCCAAAGCAACCTACAGTTTTTTCACCATCTTTTATTGCAATTACTTCACAATTATTACCACATCCATTACACTCAATATTTTTGGGTACAAAATCATTAAAGGCTATTTCAAACCCTTTGAAATTTGTTTTACCTATCCTCATGACTTTTTCTTTTGAAAGTATTGCAGCACCTATAGCACCCATTACATTATAATGAGTTGGAACATAAACCTCAGTATCTAAGGCTTTCTCAAAAGCCACTTTAATTCCAATATTCGCTGCAACACCACCTTGAAAGAATATTTTTGAACGGATTCGTTTTCCTTTTCCTACATTGCTTAAATAATTTCTTACCATTGCTTCGCAAAGGCCACCTATTATGTCTTCTTCATTATAGCCAAGCTGTTGCTTGTGTATCATGTCAGATTCTGCAAAAACCGCACATCTTCCAGCTATTCTAACAGGCGATTTTGACTTTAATGCATATTCTCCAAAATCTTCAATAGGGATCTCTAACCTTTCTGCTTGCCTATCAAGAAAAGAACCTGTACCGGCCGCACATACTGTATTCATAGCAAAATCTGTTACTATACCATTTTTTAATAATATTATCTTTGAATCTTGACCACCTATTTCTAATATGGTACTTACTTCTTTATCAATTTCAAGGGATGCAACTGCATGAGCAGTAATTTCATTTTTTACGATGTCCGCACCTATTAAAAAAGATGCCATTTGTCTTCCGCTTCCGGTAGTTCCAACCGATTTTATTTGATGACTTTCATATTTCTTGTTTAATATCTTTAATCCGTCCTGGATTGCTTTTATAGGTTTACCTTTTGTTCTTAAATATAATTTTTCTATAACATTTAATGAATCATCTAATAATACGATATTAGTACTTACAGATCCTACATCAACTCCCATATAGTACATTGTTTTTTCTCCTCTCTAACATATCTACAAATGCTTCTATCCTAGTAATATATCCGGCTTCTCCAGTCATTTCGTCTACTATTAAGGTCATTATCGGAAAATCTTTATCGCTTGAAATTTTAGTTAAGATTGCTTTTGACACAATTTCAGGCATACATCCCATAGGGAAAATTTGAATTGCACCATCAAAACTTTCTTTCTCGGCTATGAGCACTTCCCCCACACATTCTCTAGCGTGACCCCCGATATAATATGGAAGGTATTCTTTAGAGGCTTTTCTTATGCTAATTGAGTTAAGTTTAAATGGACTAAGTAATGCATTTTTAATCCACCAAGTAGGGGTAAGCATTCTTTTAGTGGATACGCCATAGTCCATAAGTTTATCTTCTATATATAGATTAGAAAAGGGTTCAATTATAGTATAAATTTCACCAATAATTGCAATCTTAATGGGGTCTTTATGTTTATTAATAGGAACGTTATTTATTTTATTGTTATATTTTTTTAAAATACTTACCATTTGTGGTGGGGAAATTGCATTAGCAGCATTAATGGTGCATTCTTTTAAAAGGTTTTTAAATTGACCGTTGTTAACTTCAAATCCTGTTAGACGATGTACTTTACTTTCAATTTTATCTATAAGCCCATTTACAGTATAGGCTAATTTCAACGCCCTAATTTTTTGTAATTTATTTTTAGAACTGTTGTTTGATATTTTTGATAGACGATTTAAAAATTCGTTTTTGCCAATATCAAAAGGACTATCAATTACAATAAATGTTAGGTTATGACCCATTTTCTTAAGTGCATTTATTTGTAATTCACAGTACTCACCAAATCTACAAGGACCGCAACTTCCAGGAAGGATTATGGTATCAGCCCCAAGTGTTATACTCTGCAAATAATTACCCATCATAATTTTATAAGGTAAACACATTTCTTCAGGAGAAAACTTTGAACCTAGCTCCAATGCTTCGTTGGTACTAAATGGTGGTATTATGCATTCTATACCTAGTCCATCAAATAATGCTTTAGCTGCAAGATGTGTGTTGCCGAAATGTGGAAATGTTATCTTCATTATTATTTTTCCTTTCAATCATATCAATAAAGGCTTCAATTCTTGTATCTACACCACCTTCACCAGTATGTTCATCAACTTTTAAGACTAAAAGAGGGAAACCACAAGTTTTATCTTTTATAAGTTCAATTACAACGGAGTCTATTCCGCAAGCAAAGGAAGATATGTATATAGCACCATCGATTTCTTTGTTTTTAGCTATACTAGCTGTAAAACCATAAGACTTTGATGCAAAAGTCCAAAAGGGTCGTTTAATAAGAGTGTTTACTTCTAATTTAATTTGTTCTTCACTTACATATTCTTCTGTTATAATTCCAACTCCTAATTTGTTTAATTTCTTTACTATATCCATATTAATAAAAGTATCGTAGAGATTGTATGGATGTCCAACTAGCGCAATAGTTATTTTATAGCCTTCATCTTTTATACCAAATTTAGTTTTTCTTTGAACATCTAGAGCGTTTGCAAAGGCAATCTTAATTTTATGTTTATCTTTCGTAATCATTTTGGCTAGTTTTTTGCACCAAGTGTATAATTCTTTTTCGCTACTAGCATATATAGGTTCTGTCATAACCTTTGGCATATTAGGTATGCTACATAAAATCATTTCTGGAAGCCCACAAAACTTTGGGCATATAAATTCTCGGGGACGTACTCTCATAAATCTTGGTATTATTAATAAATCACATTTATCTTTTATATTTAAGATATGTCCATGGAATATCTTTATAGGAAGACATGCTTCATCAACACAATATTTAATTCCTTCATTTAAAATATTTTTATTTGTATCTGTAGATGTAATTATTTCAACACCTAAGTCACTTAAAAATGTTTTTATAAACGGGGAGTATTTGTAGTATAACAATCCTTTAGGAATACCAACTTTCATAAGTTCCTCCTTGTATGTGTATCAACCACTCCTTTCTATTCTGAACTATTTAGAGGGAAAGTATTCTTATTTACATTAGAATTTATAAATTTAAGACATCTTAAAAAAAGGTAAAAAAATATACACCCATATCCAGGGGGATACAGGTGTATATAGTGGTGTCAATAATTTTATCTAGAATTACAGGGATATGACAATGTTAAATTTATAAGTTAATAACATCTAAATCGTCAGGAACAATGATATTGCCTGCAAAAAACTGTTTTCCTTCATCAGTATATAGTTTTCTTCTATTTAATATATTTTTATCCTCAGTATGAAATAGAACTATATTTTTTACATTAAGCTTAGATGCATTTTCACAAGCATCTTTTACGGTAGCATGATGTTTTTCATAAGGTTTAAAGATATCCTTTTGTGAATATAAACAAAAGGCTTCATGAAAAAGGTAATCTACTTTATTTGCATATTCAAATAACTCATCATTGTATGGCTCGTCACCTAAGAAAGCCAAACTTTTTCCGTTCCTAAGGGTTGTATTAAAGCCAAACTGAAGTTCTTTAGTGCTTCTGATATCGAAAAAATTTATATTCCAGTCTAGTATAGAAACCGTGCATTTATCATAGATTTCATTAAATAGTATTCTAGTTCCAATGTATTTTGTAAACTTTTTATCTAGAAGTAAGCTGCTTATTGTATTTATTATATCAACATTATTTTTATGGCAATAAATTGTTAGATTGCCTTCATAATTTCCATCCATTATTTGCTGGGCTACAGCTCTAATTATCCAAACAATTCCGGAAATATGATCGTTATGTCTATGAGATATAAAAACATGGTGGATATTGGCTATATCTATGTTTGATTTTTCTAGGTTTGATAGTATGGTATTCCCACCACCTGTATCTATTAAAAAATACTCTTTGCCGTTAGAAATGGTAAGACAAGTGTTATAACATTTTGTAACCATAGCACTTCCTGTACCTAAAAAATTAACTGATTCCATATATTTTCCTCCAATATTAGTTTAATTCAAATAATAAATTTTTATTTCATTTATATTTTAACTTGGCTTATGTTTATTATTACAGTAAAAAACATATTTATCAATAGCTTATTTTTTTACTGTTCTTACAAGAAAAGAAAATAAACAATAATATAATTAATGATAAGTAATTAATAGATATATAAATTGTGGGCAATATAATAAAAATAAAATAGAAAAAGAGGTGAATTTGAGTGAGTGTTTGGCTTAAAAAGATTAACTTGATTATTAATAATAAAGAAATTATTTGTTTGAAAAAAGTGGAGTCTAAACCACGATATAATACAGTTATAATTCTTACTGGAGCCGCCACGTATGCGTCAAATTATGCAATATTTGCAATGCAGTTTAAGGAAACGGAAGTTATTATAATTAATACACCGGGACATGGATTTGGAAAAACTTTAACTAAGGGTGAACCTTTAACTGATGGAAATGAGTTGGTAGATTTTCAGGTGGACGTGATAAAAAAGTTAATCAAAGAAAAGTATTGCACGACGAAAGTCATATTGCTTGGTTATTCAATTGGCGGAATGACACTTTTAAATATTATTAATAGAAAGCTATTGGAAAATAATATAGACCTCTGCATTTTATTTGCTAGTGCTAGATTTACAAGGCATAATGAAAAAGTAATCAAAGGATTGTATAATAAAGAAACTAAAACATTTAATATAAAAGCACTAATGGATAAAAATTGTACAAGGAAGACTCCTTGGTATATTAAATATCTAAATCCTAATTTAATATGTACTTTGTCAGCTACTTGCCATTGTGATTTTCTGGAGTGTGATAGCATGAACGAAATTTCTAAAAATGAATTAATGATAGATAATAACAAGTCCGTTATTGCATTTTTAGGTAAAAATGATTGCTTTTTTAGTGAAGAAGAGATACTTAAAACAATAAAAAGTTTTAGATATAGAAAATTTATATCACTTAAGGAGTATGGCCATCTATTTATATTAGAAAGACCTATTAAGGCAGGAAAACTTGTATTTAAGGCCATAAAAGAAGCTACTTTAAAAGGGTAAGTTTTTTATAGACTTAATTTTTTTAGCATGGTTTTATAATAGTACTTATCTGGATTAAATTAAAAGAGTATACTATAATTATATTTATAAGTATAAAAAAGTAAAGTGGATATTTATAGATGTATTTACGTAAAATCATATTTATTTTAAGATTAGGTGGAGGTAATACATATGGAAGCGAAAAAATTAAAAACAAAAGTAATAAGACCTAGATTTGATAGCAATCTTGATATAATAGAGTTATCTAAGGAGAGTATTGAGGATGAGAGTGTCTTCTCTTTTGGAACAGTTAGTGATTGCTCTATAGAAAATCATGAAGCTGATAGAGTGAATTTTAAACAAATAATATTTACAAAAGTTATTTTTAATAAAGTAACATTTAGGCGTATAGAGATGACAGATGTAAAATTTGAAAATTGTGATTTATCAAATGTGGATTTTAATGAGGCATCATTACAAAGAGTTGAATTTATTAATTGTAAAATTATTGGTATTAATTTAAGTGAGACAACCTTTAGAGATGTAATTTTTGATAACTGTAATGGTGAATTTGCTTTTTTTAGTTATTCTGATTGTAAGCAAGTGGCATTTCTTGAATGCCAATTACGTTCTTCAGATTTTCAAAATTCAAAGTTTTTAAAAGTTGAATTTAGGGAATCCAATATGATGGGGGCTTTAATGAATTACACAAGTCTAAAAGGAATAGATTTTACTAGTTGTAATATTGAAGGTATGGGAGTAAATATTGTTGATGTTAAAGGGGTAAGAGTTACATCGACCCAAGTAATTTCATTATCAAGTATACTAGGTCTCATTATTAAATAATTTATATGCTTTTTATAAAAAAATGAATGTAACTTTATGTTACATTCAAAAGGGATGTTTACTAATTTATTTTTTACCATTTAATTGCTCTGCAAATATTCTTGATAAATACATACCAGTGTTTTTTACCTGTGCTATAGTATTATTATTGTCGCCTACCTCAACAAGTAATGCATTATTACTTCTACCTTGATTATAGAAATTTATTCCCCAGTTAGCATAAGTGATTTCTAGGGGATTAATAAGGTTTGGAAATAATTTATTCGATATTCCAACCATTGAGTTTACCAGCTTTATCTGCTTAGCATATCTAGGGTTTTTACGTGTAACTACAAACATAAAGTTAGCAACAGATTCTCCATTTATTTTAGTTGTTATTGCGTTTTTACTAGGGACACCATCTCTATGTAAATCTATAATTAAATCAAAATCACCATATTTTTTTAAATTTTTATCTAAGTTAATTCCAGAATTTTTATAGGCTGAATTATAATCTGGTACATTATTTACAGTTTTATCATGTATAACGGAAATTCCATATTTCGTTTGTAATTGCGATGCTATTACGTCTCCTACAGCTACTACATTTAGCGATTCATTGGCGTTAAAAGCATTTTTAGTTTTATCACTGCCAGAGGCCTTATAGGACTCTGTAGTATGAGAATGATATATTAGTACTCGTGGTTTTGATTTGTTTAGAGTTTGTTTCAAATTGTTATTAATAAGGTTAGTTACAATTGAGGGGTCATCAGACTTATCTACCTGATTTTCAACCAATTTAAATGGAACGATTGAGTTTATATCATCACCTTCATTATTTGTATCATTACTAATTTTATCCTTGTCTAAATATGCAATTTCTTTTGTTATTATAGAAAGAGGGTTTGAAATATCTATACCTAAAAAAGATAGGATTGAATACTTGATTTCACTGTTAATATCTTGCTTCCCATTGCTAGAAGAATTAAATAAAGCTAGGGTGTTGCTAATAGCCTTAATGAAAAAATAATTTTGAGATGTTCCTTCACTAGTCGCATTAGCACTTTTGGGTAAAACTAAACCAAACAAAAAAATAAAAAGGAATGTTAAAATACTTAGAAGCATTTTACTGTTATTATTTTTTTTAATACTTTTACGTCTCATATTAATCCTCCCCACATTTTCATTTTATAAAGGAAAAACTACCTAATTTTATAATATATTCTTTAAAATATTAATTATTACATCTATTTAAATAAAATCAAAATTGGTTTCATCTATAAGAATAAAATTTATGTTTTACAATGTGAATTCATTGATAAACAGTTAATCTATATTGTAAAAAGAAAATTAGTGTGATAATATTATTTTAAAGTTTATATAAGTATATATAAATTATGGAGGAAATTTTATGAAATATTATGGAAAAACTTCTTTATCATCTTTATTAAAAGTAATGTTAGATGTTTTAATTGTTACAGGTTTTGTTGTATATTTATTTATACTTAGAAAAGCATTGATAATTGAACAATAGAACTTACTTGATCCTAAAAATATTATTACATTTATTCTATTTATCTTAGGTGGTTTTGCATTACTTTGCATAATGTATTATCTTAGATGTATTATGAATTCATTAGTTAAAATAACGCCATTTATATGGGGAAATGTTAAGAGTCTAAGAAATGTTGCTATTTCGTGTTTTACAGTTTCGGGTTGTTATGTGGTCAATTTTTTTATTAACAATCAATTTCTGAATTTTAAATTAATAGAAATTGATGTGACGGGTATACACACAGATATTGAGTTTATAATTTTTTTCTTTGCAGGCTGTTTTACGGCGATTCTTTCTAAGGTTTTTAAGCAAGCGATTGAAGTTAAAGAAGAAAATGACTTAACAATATAGATATTAACGATATAAGAATAAATTGAGGTGAAATACATGGCAATAATAGTGAATCTAGATGTAATGATGGCAAAAAGGAAGGTTAATTTATCAGACCTTGCAATTAGAGTGGGGATAACAAATTCAAATTTATCTATACTAAAAACCAATAAAGCAAAAGCTATAAGATTCTCAACCCTTGAGGCTATTTGTAGTGAACTTCAATGTCAACCAGGTGATATCTTAGAATTCAGAGGTGACGAATATATTAAACCAAATAAATAAAGTACCTAGTAGAGTTTTACACTTTTTAAAGTGTCTATTCTATAGGTACCAAAGCATTAATATCTGTCTGCTAATATATCCTTACTTACTGTGCGTAGTCTTCCTTTTATAGGTGTAGTCTGAAGCGCTTCGAACACCAACTCACCTTTATTATTTAATATCTCTACAAAAGTAGATATATCGATTATATTGATGATTCCTATGTCGTCTTTAGTCATTCCGCGAATGCTACAAAGGGTGCCTACAATATCCGTTGCTCTCATCTTTGTCTTTTTACCTGCATTAATGTGTAATTTCATAATTTCTTTACTAAGTTCTGCTCCTTTTGATTCTTTAACAACAGGTCTTGTATCCATTTTATTAATAAATTCTTCTTTTGAATTATTTATGATTTCAGATTCAGGTCTTTCTTTTAAAGGAATTTCTTTGCCAATATACTGCTCTATATCATACAAAAACCTATCATCACGATTTGTTACAAAAGTAATAGCATGACCCATCTTACCTATACGACCAGTTCTTCCTATTCGGTGTACATAACTTTCCTTGTCCTCTGGAATATCATAATTAATTACAAGCGTAATATTATCAATATCTATACCACGAGCTGCAACATCTGTAGCTACGAGGTATCTAAAATAACCCTTTTTAAAATCATTCATTACTCTTAATCTATCACTTTGTTCCATCCCGCCATGTATCTTTTTACAAGTATATTCAAGATCGAGTAAGTCATTGTAAACTGAATCTACCTTCACTTTAGTATTACAAAATATAATACAACTATCTGGGTTTTCAACAGTAGTTAAATCGCTTAAAAGATCTATTTTATCAAATTCATGTATGTTATATCTCTCTTGACATATATTATCAGATGATTTATTTTCATCCTCAATTTCTATATATGTAGGATCTTTCATGTATCTATTGCATAAACTATGTATGTCTTTTGGCATTGTAGCTGATAATAGCATAGTCACACGGTCTTTTGATAATTCACTTAATATCGATTCTATTTGATCTACAAATCCCATATTAAGCATTTCATCTGCTTCATCTATTACAAGATATTTTATATCAGATGTATCAAAGGTACCTTTTTCTATATGATCCATAATACGACCAGGTGTGCCAACTACTACATGTGTTTTTTGCTTAAGTTCTTTTTTTTGATCATTAAAAGGCGACTTTCCATAAACAGCGCATACTTTAAGTCTTTTAAACCTACCTATATTAAAAATATCTTCTTTGACTTGGATAGCAAGCTCTCTTGTTGGCGTTATTACTAATGCCTGAGGTTTATTTTCTTCCCAATCCACTAACTGGCAAATAGGAATGGCATATGCTGCAGTTTTTCCACTTCCGGTTTTAGATTTTACTACCACATCTCTTTGCGCAAGCACTACAGGTATAACCTGTTTTTGAACATTCGTAAAATCTTTATAATTTAGCAAACTAATTGCTTTTAATAATTCACTGCTTAAATTATACTCATTAAGGCTTTTATTTATCATTCAATCATCTCCCAATATATATACTAACCTTTTTATTATATCACACCCATGAAATTCTATTATAAATACAGTATAGGGTGTATTAATGCTTATTATTGACAATATAAATATATAGTGCTAACATACTAGCTATACAAACTAAAGTAATTT
>NZ_CALEVF010000041.1 GCF_937920395.1 uncultured Clostridium sp.
ACATAAGATGAATGGGCGGTCACATCAAAAGATAGCAATGTTATCATACGCAATAACAGCAACAGTACCCATAATTAATTCAATGACACTATTCAATAATAAATATATTCATGTTTCAATGGGAATAAGTCTTGTAGGTCTTTGCACGGCATCTCTTGCTGGATTACTTGTTGATGCAGATAGTCAAAATAGTAAGATAAACCATATGAGTCCACTTACAGGTAGAAGTAATAAAGCAGTAAATAACATAGAAAAGCTATTAAAATTATTATTAAGATTATTTCTTGGTATTGGACTTTGTGCACTAACACTAATATATTCAACAGCGATTATATCGCAATTAACAAGAATAAACTTTATAGGTAGTTATTCTAAACTATATACATATTTTCTGGCCTTTATTTTTCTGGTTATAGGTATGTCTAATGAGAAAGTTTATAAGAAAATCCCTATAATTGGACTATTATATAAGAAGTTGTCATCATTAATAAATAAAGGATTAAATGATTTTAAAAAAACTAACATGTTTTTAACATATGTTGCATCAAGCGTTGTATTAGCGTTATACAACATATCAAATACGAATGATATATATATATATATTATCTGTGTCTTATTAATATGTATTGCTGTATTCCCTCATAGGAGTTTTTTACACTCAATTGAGGGAGTAATTGTTTTTACTATTTCAGCTTCATACATTTTTAATAAATTAGGTTATGAATATTTAACAGGATGTTTTTTTGTAGGATATATAAGCCATATTTATTGGGGTGATATATTTACAAAGGAAGGTGTACCAATCCTCTCTTCACCAAGATTTATTGCTTTATTATTGAAAAAAATAGGGATTCGTAATGATTTTGTTTGTATATTAGAAAAAGTAGGCAAATTTAAAGTTAAATTACCGCCTCATATTACAACCGGTTCTGATGCTGGAAATTTATTTGAAATAATCTATATTATAACATTGTTTATTCTAGTAGTAATAAGTCTAATTGTTTATGGTTGTAATTTCAGAGTAATATAAAACAATATGATTTTGGCATTAGTTTGAATCTTGGTATATAATTAAAGATATACAAATAGAAATTAAAGGAGATTTTTTATGAAATTTGTCGCAGATTTACATACACATACTGTAGTTAGTGGTCATGCGTATAGTACTTTAATGGAAAATGCAAAATATGCTAGTGAAATAGGTCTTAAAATATTAGGAGTTACAGACCATGGACCTAATATGCCTGGTGCTCCTGATGCTTGGTATTTTGGTAATTTTAAAGTACTCCCAAGAAAGTTGTTTGGAGTTAAAATGCTTTATGGATGCGAAGCAAATATAATTGATTCTGAAGGTAATTTAGATATTTCCTCGGAACTTCAACACAATCTCGATGTCATGATAATAAGTATGCATGAGCCTCTAATGGAAGGCGGAAAAAGTACAGACTTTAATACAGCAATTATTCTAAAAGCTATGGATAATCCTTATGTAAATATTTTGGGACACATGGGTAATCCAAAATTCCCTATTCATGAAGAAGAAATAGTTAAAAAAGCAAAGCAGAAAAATATATTAGTAGAAATAAATAACAGTTCTTTTGTATCTTCTAGAATAGGTAGTGACAAAAATTGTACTAATATTGCAAAACTTTGTATGGAATTTGGAGTAAAAATCATTGTAAATAGTGATGCTCATTTCTGTTATTCTATTGCAAATTTTTCTGTTGCTGAAAAGATGCTTACAGAAATACATATGCCTGAAGAACTTATTATTAATTCAACTGAAGAAAGATTAACAACATTTCTTAATGAAAAAGGTAGAAAGATCTAATATATTAACCTAACTAATTAAGCATATAAATATTGCGTTTTAAAACTATTATAACAAACAGAGCTTTGCAACTTTTATGCAAGCTATGTTTGTTATTTTTTAGTACTCTAAGTAAACTATATATGACTTTACTCTTTCATATTTTGTATGTTTTTACTCCTCTTTTTGTTTTTTTAATTCTAATCCATCAAGTGCTTTCTCCATTGCAACCCCTACATCGCCTACAACTTCATCACCGAATTCTTCCAAGGTATGTTTAATCTCATTTCTCTTAGTGTTTATATCTTCATTATCAGTTTTAGGCTCGGTGACATCAATATCATTTTTCTCCTCTATTCGGCTTTGAGCTAATAATCTTTTAGTAACCCCGCCTATAACAATACCTATAAGTGATAAGAGTGCAAAACCTTTTACTAAGTTTACCTTTTTTTTCTTTTTTTCTTTGTATTTATTGATTTTTGAAACTCCACTTAAATAATTCATAATAACCCTCCTAAATAAAATTAATATTTTTACAACGTTTCTTATATTGTTTCCCATTTTTATAAAAAAATTCTGTTAAATAAAAGAGTCTTTTTATTGTGTATTCTGTTATAATACATTTATTAGATATAAATTGTAGTATTATGTCTATAATTATCGTTTTTTAGTAGAAAGAAGGTATATGATGCTATTCACTTCAATAAAGTTCTTAATATTTTTTTTTATGGCTTCTATTTTATATTATGTACTACCACATAAATTTCAATGGTTTTGGCTGCTAATATGCAGTTATTTCTTTTATATGGTTTTAAATCCTAAATATGAAATATTAATAGCTGCATCAACTATCATCACATATTTAAGTGGTTTATTAATTGAAAATGCAAATAAAATAAGTAATGAAAAAAAATCTATTCAATTGAAAAAAATGTGGGTTTTCGCAAGCTTTTCTATTAATTTTGGTATATTATTTTTGTTCAAATATTATAATTTTTTTAATGAGAGTTTATCGCGGTTACTCCATGTATTTAGCATATCAAATCATGCACCATCTTTTGAATATTTACTGCCTTTAGGTATATCATTCTATACCCTTCAAGCTCTCAGCTATACTGTAGATGTTTATAGAAAAGATGTTCGTGCTGAAAAGAACATAGGAAAATTTGCTTTATTTGTATCATTCTTTCCTCAAGTAGTTGCAGGTCCTATTGAAAAATCTAAAAATATGTTACATCAATTTGACGAGAATCATAGTTTTAATTATGATAGAGTTAAAAACGGTCTATTGCTAATGTTATGGGGTGTTTTCATCAAAATAGTAATATCAGATAGATTAGCAGTACTTATTAACACTGTGTACAAAAGCCCTAATAACTATAAAGGTTTTACAATTTTTATAGCTACATTGTTTTTCAGTTTTCAAATTTACTGTGATTTTATGTCATATTCAGATATAGCAAGGGGTGCTGTAGAGGTCTTAGGTTTTAAGGTAACTAATAATTTTCACCAACCTTACTTATCAAAAACAATAAAAGAATTTTGGAGCAACTGGCACATATCACTAACTAGCTGGTTTAAAGACTATTTATATTTTCCACTAGGTGGAAATATATCTGGAAAATCAAGGGATAATTATAATATTATGATTGTATTCCTAATAAGTGGTTTATGGCATGGAGCTACCTTTAATTTTATTATTTGGGGTGGACTTCACGGAATTTATCAGATTACAGAGAATTTTACTAAACCCTTAAGAAAAAGAATAGTAAAAACTCTTAAAATTAAAACAGAAGTTTTTAGTTTTAAATTTTTTCAAGTATTTATAACTTTTATGCTTGTCAATTTTGCTTGGATATTTTTTAGAGCTAGTTCATTATCAACGGCTATAACAATAATTAAAAACATTTTTTATTTTAATCCTTGGGTACTTATTAATGGTTCTATTTTCAAACTGGGATTAGATTCAAAAGATTTTCAATTTGCACTTGTTGGTATAATTTTAGTTCTAACAGTAGATATATTGCGCCGAACAAAAAATTTACGAAATGTACTAGCAAAACAAAACATAATGTTTAGATGGATAACGTATGTAGGTGCAGCTTTAGTCATTTTAATTTTTGGATTGTATGGACCTGGATACAGCATGCAACAGTTTATCTATTCACAATTTTAGGAGGATTTTGCATGCTTAAAAAGTCATTTTTAAAAGGAATTAGTTTTGTAATTATATTATTGATCCTTATTGTAACTCTTGATTACATTTTTATTGTAAAAACAAATCATCGTGCTAAACTTACGCAAGGTTTATATACTAATACAGGCGATTCATTTGATGTGGTGTTATTAGGTTCAAGCCATATGGATGCTTTAATAAATCCAAACGTATTATGGAAACAGTTTGGAATAACAAGCTTTGACTACGCTACTGGAGGTCAACCAATAGATGTAACCTACTATTTATTAAAAGAAGTTTTGAAAAAGCATAAAAATCCGATCGTAGTAGTAGATTTATATTATTTAGGCTCAACTACTAAATTTGGTGACGAGGGTTATACAAGAACTGCTTTGGATAACATTAAGTTTTCTATGAATAAGGTACAAGCTATTCTTAATACTACACCAAATGACCAATGGCTCAATTATTTTTTTCCTATTTTCAAATATCATGATCGTTGGAAAGAACTAACAGAGACGGATTTTAATTTTGATACTGATGAAACATATTATAGAAAAGGCTTTAACGCTAGTCATGATTTGTATGGGAAAGCGAATGCTTCAAATTCTTTGACGACAGAAAAATCACCTCTTCCACCAAAGACTGAAGCATATTTAAATAAAATGATTGCTTTATCTAAAAAAGAAAAATTCAAATTAATTTTCACCAATGCTCCACATGATTATAGTCAAACATCTGGGTCAAAAATTTGGGTGAGTCAGCCTGCAAAGATGTTTAATAAGGTTGCTGAAATAACAAAATTAAATAACATTCCGTTTATTAATTATAACAAAATGACAATAGAATTAGGTTTTGATTTTAAAAAAGATATGGTTAACATTGGGCACCTAAATATCTTTGGATCCAATAAAGTTACAGTGAATTTTGGTAAATATTTAAAATCGAATTATAAATTATCAGATCATCGTAATGATAAAAAATATGAAAAATGGAATTCTGACTATATTCTTTATATCCATTCTGAAAAAGTTATTGATATTAAAAATTCTAAATAATGTTTATTTAGAATAAACGCATATTGTTTTCACATATCTACCATACTTATATTAAAATAAATATAAAATGGGGGATAATATGAATTTGCATAAAAAAACGCCATTAATAATTATAATTGCTATTCTAATAGGATCTATAGGTCTACTCTACAAATCTTATGGTTTGATTATACATAAAGAAATAACTACGATTAATGCAGCAAAAACAATTAAACAAGCTAGTGTAAAACCTGTTTTTATCCATAAATCTGTTGATTCTTTAAATAATATTAAAATACCAATCTTAATGTATCATTCTATAAGTTATGAAAAAGGAAATATACTTAGGCTTCCTAAAGTGAAATTTACAAGCCAAATGAAATACCTTAAAGATAACAATTATACAACAATAACCTTAGATGAGCTTTATAGCTATATGAAGACAGGGGGAAATTTACCGAGTAAACCTATAGTTATAACCTTTGATGATGGGTACAAGGATAACTATACGAATGCATATCCTATATTAAAAGAATTCAACCAAAAAGCTACTGTATTTGTAATTACTAATACTATTGACTACGACCAAAATTATTTAACTTCCAAAGAAATAAAATTAATGGATTCTAATAATGTAAGAATAGAAAGTCATACCTCATCTCATGAACACTTAGATAAAATATCATATATAGATAGTTTGAATACAATGAAAAATTCAAAAATGAAATTAGAAAAAATTTTAAATAGACAAATTGATTACATAGCATATCCTTATGGGGGATACACTCTAAATACTATAAAAGCTGCAAAACAAGCAGGTTATAAATTAGCTTTTTCAACAGAATTTGGTTTAATAGATAAAACTAACAATATTTATTCATTAGGTAGAATTTTTGTTAATTCAAATTTTACTCTTGAACAATTTAAAGCAAAATTGACTCAGTAAATTAATAATATTCTACAATAAGGCCATTAAGATCGGGATTACTATTAAAGTACCTACCGTTGAAATTGCTATCATTAATGAAGCAAAATCATAATCAGAATTGTAAGCCCTTGCGATTATAGCTGAATTTGCCATAACTGGCATAGCGGCCTGTATAACAAAAACTGATGCCATAAGATGTGGTATATGGAACACTGGTGCAATTAGTATTACAAGTATTGGTGATATCACAAATCTGCCTATTAATACCCAAATTATATCTAAACTAAATTTTACTGACTTTAAATCTACTAAATAAATAGATGCGCCGATAAAAAACATGGATAATGGAGTTGTAATACTTCCCAAGCTTTTACTTGTATCCATAAGAAATAAAGGCAATTTAACATTCAATAAAACTAGAAGTATTCCAAAAATAAAACCAATTAGCGGTAGAGATAATATTTTTCTGATAAATTTCATTGAAAACTTTTTTTTAGTTTCCATGTTTCCATCTTTAGTTATTTCATATACACCTATGGTCCAAAAGAATGTTGTATTAGCAATATAATAAAGTAATACATAAGGCACACTCTTTTCTCCAAATAATGCCAGATTAACTGGCAGACCCATAAATATCGTATTTGAATTAAAGAACATAGATACAAAAAGTCCACGCCTGTTATTTTTAACTTAGTCTACCATAGGCTATAACTGCTTACAATAAATTCAGATAATTTGGTGTAGCTATTACAAATGAATTATCGTTAAAATGCAAAAAACTATTTAACACGTTTCTTATATTGCATTGGGGCGCAACCTTTTAAGTTTTTAAATACTCTATTAAAAGTTTTAATGCTATTGAAACCTGACTTATATGCTACTTCCGTAATGGAGTCCTCTTCCTCCATAAGATGCCATTCCGCTTTAGTTATTCTAAAATTATTTAAATACTCAATAAATGTGACACCAGTGTTTTCTTTGAAAAATCTTGTGAAGTAATATAAACTAAAACCAGCAACCTTAGAAATCTCCTCCAGGTTAATATTAGTTTGATAGTATTTGTCTACATATTGAAATACTTTATCTAATCTTTGAAGCTTTTCGATTTGACGACTCTCAGCCTGCGCCGAATACTCACATTTAGGCATATATCTAATTAATATTCCAGCCAAGTCGTAAAGTCTAGCTTTCATAATAAGTTTATAGCCTTCTTTAGCAGCAGTATTCTCATTGATAAGTTGCTGTATTTGTTTTTCCATGAGGGTATGAATCTCAGTGCCTGGTGTTAAATATTTAGAATGAGTAAACATAGGTTTTATAGTTCTAATATCCTTTGATCCAGAAAGAAAAGCATCATAAATAGACATTCTAAACTGTATAACGGCCCTATTGCTGGGTTGCATTTCTTTCAAGAAGAAATGCACCTCTCCTGGACCTATTATTAATATTTCTCTCTTTTTAAGATGGTATAAATCATTACCTATTCCTACTTTAACACTACCTTCTACAAGATAAATAATTTCAATGTCTTCATGCCAATGATGAGGTGTGCTATCTAGGCCATCATTTAAAAATAATCTAAATGGGAAATCCGGTTCTAGTACTGTCTTTTCAAAACTACCACGCATAATCTCCTCCTACGTTTATTAAATATTAAAATATTTCTATGTTCTTAGAATTATTACAACTTAATTCTAACTCTTTTCCTTCCTGATTCATATATAGCGCATATCATTTTTTGAGTTTTTATTGCATCCTCTCCTGCTATATCAGGTTGTAATTCAGCACTAATAGATGCGTAATAATTTTTTATCTGTTTTGTATGGCTTGTTCCCCAATATCCCTTTGCTCCATTTCCATAATCAAAAGTATCATTCGGGTTATTATCTGCAATTAACTCTCTACCATCGTTAAATTTTATATCAGCTTTATCTCCCACCATATTAACCATACCTTTCTCACAATGAAGTTCAATTTTTACTGGTGCATCATAAGTATAATAATTAATGGCATGAAATGCAGTTACTACTCCGTTTTTATATTTAATAACCCCTTCTGCAGAATCCTCAACCTGAATAATTTTATGAGCTCTATTGCTTGTGTTTGCATCTATGTAATCAATGTCACTATTCACAAACCATCTCATAAGGTCCATGGTATGAATAGCTTGATCTATAATGACTCCACCACCTTCCATGTCCCAAGTACCCTTCCAGTCACTATTGCTATAGTATTCGTCTGTTCGTTTCCATGTGACTTCAAGTTTTCCTCCTAGTATCTCACCAAGTTCTCCTGATTTTAATGTATCTTTTATAAGTCTGGATCCAGGATTATATCTATTTTGAAATATAACTCCAAGTGTAACCTTATTATCTTTAGCAGTTTTAACCATAGCTTCTGCATCTGAGAGTTTTATAGACATAGGTTTCTCAGTTAATATATGCTTCCCAAGGTTAGAAGCGTATATTGCCACTTGTGCATGGAGGAAGTGTGGAAGACATATATGCACTACATCAATATCTTCCTTTGAAAGCATTTCCTTATAGTCAGTATAATAATTACACTTATATTGATCAGCTTTTGCCTTTGCCCTTTCCTCTTTAATGTCGCAAACTGAAACAATTTTTGCATTTTCAATTTCTTTTATAGATTGGGCATGCATGGGAAATATATTTCCACACCCAATAATAGCTACATTTAATATTTTCATATCAACATCTCCTAAATAACTCTATATTAATTTTTTAAGATAATCTATTCCAAGTTGTAGTCCTTCTTTAACCTTTTCTTCACTACCTTCATAAAGTGGGTCCTCATGTTCAATACTTACAACTCCGTCATATCCAATTTCTTTTAGCTCATTAATTAACGTTCCCCAATTAATATCTCCGAGTCCAGGCATTCTATATCTCCAATATCCAAAATCCTCATTGTTTACATTTAACTGTTTATTAAATATTCCATAAGTTCTTAATTTATCTTCAAACACCTGCGCATCTTTTGCATGCACATGAAATATTCTATTTTTGAATTCTTTTATTGGAGTTATATAGTCAATTAACATTGCATGTAAATGCGATGGATCATAATTTAATCCAAAATTCTTATTTGGAACTCTTCTAAACATTTCTCTCCATAACTCTGGTGTAAATGAAATAGTTCCTGGTACTCCTTTTTCTTGCCATCCGTTCATTTGACAATTTTCAATTACTACATTTATACCTCTATCTTCTGCGTATTTAACCAACTCTTTAAATACCACTTCAAACTCATCAAAATTTTCTTCTAAGGACTTGTCTGTATTTTTGCCAATAAAAGTTCCAACAGATGATACACCTAATAACACAGCGGCATCAACACATTTTTTAAAATGATTGTTGATAAATTTTCTTTTTTTAAGATCTCTATCTAAATTATTATCATAATAAGCAATTGAAGATATTGTAAGCCCATATTCTTTAAAATATAACTTTATTTCTTCCGCTTCAGCCTTTGTAAAATTAGCTACATCTATCTCACTTCCTGAATAATCACGACTATTAGTCCTTGGCCAACAAGAAAGTTCTAAAGCCTTAAACCCATGCTTACTTGCCCACTTTGCCTTTTCCTTTAGAGGAATCCCACCAAGGCAACCCGTTAATAATCCTATATACATATTAAATACCCTCCTCAACTAATTTCTTTAAATTTTTAAATCCAATTTCTACACTTACAAAACTTGGTTTGTTAAAAAATTCTTGTTCAACAATAAGCCATTTAGCCCCTTGTTTTTCAGATTCCATGATTATAGATTTAATATCCATAATTCCATTTCCAACTTCAGTTGAACGTTTTTCCCCATCTACTATTTCCATATCTTTTATATGAATAAGATCACAACGTCCTGCATGTTTTTTTATATATTCAACGGGGTCAAGCCCTGCATGTTTTACCCAATAAGTATCTATTTCGGCTTTCACAAGTTTAGCATTAGTATCTTTATATATAATATCTAATCCATATTCTCCATTAAATTTTTGAAATTCATGTCCATGATTATGATAACCTAGAAGTATTCCCTTTTCACTGCACTTTAGAGCTAAAGCATTAAGTGTTTCTGCCATCTTCTCATAATCATCCTTATTTTTATATGTAGCATAAGGACATATTATATAAGGATTACCGATTTCTAAACTATATTCTATAACTTTATCAATGTTATTCGTTAATTCAGCTAAACTTACATGACTTCCACAAACTTTAAGACCTAGTTCTTGAAGTAATACCTTAAGTTTTGAACTTGATAGACCACCGTATCCAGCAAATTCTACTCCGTTATACCCTATTTGTGATACTTTCTCTAACGAACGCGAAAAATTTTTCTCTGTTTCATCTTTAATACTATATAATTGAAGTGCTATTGGTAAACTCATAATCTACACCAACCTTTATTTATTATTTATTATTTATTAAAATAAACTGGCTCTCCGGTTTTTGATGACTCATATATTGCTTCTAAAATTTCTGTAACAACTAACGCTTGTTCAGGTTTTACTATTGGCTCCGTATCATATAAAATACAATCAATCCAAGATCTAGCTTCAACATCTGCTGGATCTTCAGAAATTCCTTCATTAAATGCAACTCCATTTGAACCAAAATCAACTTTAGTTTCATATAGCCTACCTAGATTTTCTCCATTTATTTTAAGACCATCAGTCATGTCAGCCCCACCCTCAGTTCCACATAGGCTTGTCTGAGCTTCTCCAACATCTAAGGTATTTAATGCCCAGCTTGATTCAATAACTATAGTAGCACCATTCTCCATAGTAATGAACCCAAATGCGGAATCTTCTACTGTAAATTTTTTTGGATCCCATGGACCCCATGCATTAGCAGCATTTTCTTTTTTACTTAGCTTATGATATACATTTCCCACAACATACTTAGGCTTATAATTGTCAAGCATCCAAAGCGTTAGATCTAAAGCATGAGTTCCAATGTCTATTAATGGTCCTCCTCCTTGCTCAAATTCATTTAAAAATACTCCCCAAGTTGGAACTGCTCTTCTTCTAATAGCATGTGCCTTTGCAAAATATATATCTCCAAGCCCACCATTTTCACATGTTGTTTTAAGATATCTAGAATCTGCTCTAAATCTATTTTGATATCCGATAGTAAGCTTTTTACCTGTTCTCTTTGCAGCCTCTAACATTTCTCTTGCTTCCTTAGAAGTCTTTGCCATTGGCTTTTCACACATAACGTGTTTACCAGCTTCCAATACATCAATTGTTATAACGCTATGTGATCTATTTGGAGTACAAACATGAACAACGTCAATAGTATCATCCTTTAGAAGATCTTTATAATCTACATAAACCTTCGCTCCATCGCTTCCATATTCTTTTGCAGCAGCCTCTGCTTTCTCTATTATTATATCGCAAAAAGCGACCATTTCTATTTCTGCTATCTTAGCGAGGCTCGGCATGTGTTTTCCATTAGCTATGCCCCCACATCCTATTATTCCAACTCTTAATTTCTTATCCATACAATCTCACCCTTTCTCTTTAATATATATTGGACTAGTTTTTAATTATCTATCGTTTACATTTACTATTTTATAACATTTCAACTTTAATTACTCCCCATGAATTGCTCAATACTTCTCATATATTGCTTTTTCAAGTTTTAGTTTATAAAAAAATATAAAGTTATGGTCATTTTTATAAGCTCTAGACCATAACTTTCTTATTATAATAAATCATTTATTAAAACTATATTAATGATAAAATAGTTACTAATATAAACTATTTTATAATTTATTTTTTAATAGGTATACTCTTGCTTCATAAGGTTTAAGCATAATTGTCTCTATTGATTCGGTAAGTACTATATAATTTGATATTAGAAGCTTTTTATGATCATATTTTATGCTATTAGGGATCGAAAATTTAGCAATATTTTCATAAAAATTACATATTACTAACAACATTTCATCATTTAATTTCCTTGTATATGCATAAATATCCTTGTTATCTTCTAGAATTAAATTATAATCTCCATATACAATTATTTCATGTGTCTTTCGTAACATTATAAGTTTTTTATAATAATTAAAGATTGAATTTTCATCATCTAATTGCGCCTGTGCATTAATATATTTGTAGTTTGGGTTTACCTTTATCCACGGAGTTCCATCTGTAAAACCTGCATTATTTTTGTCGTCCCACTGAAATGGTGTTCTAGCATTATCTCTACCCCTCTTATAAATGGCATCCATAATATCATCATGGCTCTTTTTACCGCCTTTTGTGAAATCTTTATAAGCATTTAGAGTTTCTATATCTCTATAATCATTAATACTATGGAATTTCACATTAGTCATACCTATTTCCTCACCTTGATAAATATATGGAGTACCTGTAAGCATATGAAGAAAAGTCGCTAACATTTTAGCAGATTCAATTCTATATCTACTGTCATTTCCAAAACGAGAAACCATTCTTGGTTGGTCATGGTTATTTAAGTAAAGACTATTCCAACCCTTACCCTCAAGCTTGCTTTGCCATTTTGACATAATGGTTTTAAATTCACCAAGGTCAAAAGTTGTTTTGCCCCATTTTCCTTCGGGTCCATCACCCACACTCATATGTTCAAATTCAAACACCATGTTTAGTTCATTCCTATCTTCACCAACATATTGAATTGCTTGTGAAGGCGTAACATCCGGAGCTTCACCAACAGTTATGATATCATACTTACTTAATACTTCTTTGTTCATTTCTCGTAAATAATCATGAACTTTTGGATGATTCCTACTAAAATTACCTGGATCCGCAAAGCTACTAATTCCATTAATAATACTATCGGGATAGCTTTGATCTTTTCCAATCATATTAATAACATCCATACGAAAGCCATCAATTCCTTTTTCTAACCACCATTTCATCATACCAAATATTTCTTTTCTTAGGTTTTTGTTTTCCCAGTTTAAATCCGGTTGTTTTTTTGAAAATAAGTGTAGGTAATACATTTGTGTTTGAGGATCTAATTCCCAAGCAGATCCTCCAAAACAACCTCCCCAATTATTTGGTGGTAATCCATCTTTTCCGTTCCTCCAAATGTAATAATCTCTATATTTATTTGTTTTTGATTTCTTACTTTCAATAAACCATTGATGTTCATCAGAGCTATGATTTATTACAAGATCCATCATTATCTTAATTTTTCTTTCATGTGCCTCTTCTAGCAATATATCAAAATCTTCTATGGTTCCGAATTCTTTCATTATTCCCTGGTAGTTACTTATATCATATCCATTATCGTCATTTGGAGATTCATAAACAGGAGATAACCATAGTACATCAATTCCAAGTTTCTTAAGATAACCAAGTTTTTCGGTTATTCCTCTCAAGTCTCCAATGCCATCTCCATCACTATCTTTAAAGCTTCTTGGGTAAATTTGATAAACTACGCTTTCTTTCCACCAATATTTATTCATAAAATCTCCTTCTTTCTATTGTTTTATTGCTCCGTTAGTTACACCACTTATAATAAATCTCTGAGCAAATATATATACTATTATGATTGGTGCTAGTGCTAAAAGATAAGATGCAAAAGCTAAATTATAATTTGTGCTAAATTGCCCTTGAAAAACGTACTGTACTAGAGGTAATGTTGCCTGCGCAGGTTTACTTAATATAATAAGCGGAAGCATAAAATCATTCCAAGTTCCTAAAAAGGATAATATTCCTATAGTAGCATTTATCGGTTTTAATAAGGGGAATATTATACGAAAGAATATTTGCCAAGTTGAAGCTCCATCTATTGTAGCAGCCTCTTCTAATGACTTAGGAAGGGACTTTAAATACCCTACGTACAAGAAAATATTAAAGGGCAACCCATAAACAATATAAAGAACTATAATCCCCGGTATATTATCAAGTTGAAATGAACTTACTTGTTTTACCAGTGGTAACATTATTATTTGAAATGGTACAAACATAGCACTTATAAAATAGTAGTAAAGGATATTAAAAAACTTTACATCCCTATTTCTTGCTATTGCATAAGATACCATTGAATTTGTAATTATAATAAATAATACAGAAACAAAAGTTATTACTGCACTATTTCCAAATGCATCAAAAAAATTAGTTATTTTGATTGCCTGTGTAAAATTATCAAAATGAAATTTTGATGGTAATGAGAGTGTAGAATTAATCATATCTTGAGGGGATTTTAATGAAGTGCTTATTAGAATGTATAGTGGAAATAATATAAATATTCCTGCTAAGATTATCATTGTTAAAGTAAGAACCAAACTAATTTTCTTTTTCTTCATTATAAATCAACCTCCCGTTTTGCAAGTACTTTCAGTTGGAAAAGTGAAATTGTTACAATTACAATAAAATAAAGTACAGCATCTGCAGATTGATATGCAAAATTTCCCCCTGAAAATCCAAAATGAAAAATCACCCAAGCAATTGACTGAGTGGCATTACCAGGACCTCCACCTGTCATTGCAACAATTTGGTCAAATACCATTAAAGAACCTTTTAAACTCAATACCATATTTATTGTAAAAAAAGGAGCTATTAATGGAAATGTTATTTTCCTAAAGGTTTGCCACTTGTTAGCACCATCAATATCACTTGCCTCATAAATATCTTGGTCGATAGTTTGAAGTCCTGAAATATATATTATAGTACTAAAGGCTATGGACTGCCATGATGCCACAAATACTATACCCAGCCAAGCAAGATCTGGATTTCCAAGTATATTAGAACTTAAAATAGGAATATTCAAATATGTACCAAGCTGTGGTAATAATTGAGCAAATACATAATTAAATATAAAACCAACTATTAAAACTCCTAGTATATTTGGCAGAAAAAATATTGCTCTTAAAGCATTCTTAAATTTAATAGCTGAATTTAAAGCAATGGCTATAGCTAAACTTATCACGTTAACAATTATAGTTGTAAGTATTGCAAATTTAAAGGTAAAACCATAAGCATTTCTAATAGTGTCATCTTGAAAAAGGTTCAAATAATTTTTAAGACCTATGAACTTCCAATCTCCATAGCCATTCCAGTCAGTAAAACTATACAGGATGCCTTTTATTAATGGTAGTGTATGGAAAGTAAAAAATAATATTAAAGCAGGAATTGTCATAATATAAAAGATCATTCGTTTGTTTTTTTTCAATTAATTCACTCTCCTTTTTCTATGGATAATTACTTTTTAAGAAGTTATAGTATAGAGAAATATTTGTACTTTATTTCTCTATACTACATTAATATCTATTTTTTATTATTTCTATCATACTCTGTATCAAGCTTCTTTAAAAAGGCTGCTTTGTCTTTTTTAGTAAGAAAACCTTGTACAATAGATGCTGTGTCTAAACCAGTTGGGTAATAGTGATCAGGGAAACTTCCGATTTCTCCTTTTTTAAAGTTAGCTGCTAAATCTGTAACACTTTCATCCTTTTGTTCAACACCTTTAATAGCTGAAAATGCGAACTGATCATTTATATATTTTTGTGCATTTTCCTTTTGTAACATGAATTCAATAAATTTTTTAGCTTCTGCAGGATGTTTAGAATTTTTTGTTATTGCAAGCAATACATCAACACCTGAATTAATCTTATTTTTAGTTATATCATTAGTTGCTGGTAATGGGAACATTCCTAGTTTGATATTTGGATTTATTTTTTTAATATCTGAAATTGCCCAATTACCTTGAAGATACATTACTGATTTTCCTTGAGCAAATGCTTTGTTACCATCATTGTATCCCATTCCATATATGTCTTTTTGACCATATTTAATAATTTCAAGCATTTTATCTGCTATCTCTGAATGAGTAGCTGCAAATGTAGTTTTATCAGTTTTTCTATCAGCAAGAAATGTTTTTGGAGCAATATCAGAGGCTAGTATATTCCAGAAACACATACCTGTCCAAGCATCTTTAAGTGTTAGATAAAATGGGGTTTCATCACTAGTTTTTATTTTTTTCGAAAGCGTAATAAACTCATCCCACGTTTTTGGTATTTTCAAACCTAGTTTTACAAATTTTTCTTTGTTATATAAAACTCCACCAGCATTTGTTGCATAAGGTACTCCAAATGAAGTTTTGTCTCCATTTGTTAGAAGATCACTCATTTGCTTAGTGTAAGCTGGCTGTATATTATTAATAAAGCTTTCCTTACTAAGGTCTAAAAGAACACCATTAGTTGCAAGTTCACCATATAAACTATCGCCACCCATACTTAATACATCAGGCATATCATTTTTAGTAAGTCTTGTTTTTAAAACAGTTCCTGAATCTGGTGGAGCGTTAAGCACAATTTGAATATTGGGATTTTTAGTCTGAAAATCTTTGATCATACTTTGATATATGGTCTTATTTTCTGGTTTATTAGAAAATACCTCTAATTTAACTTTCCCACCAGTATTAGAACTACTATCTGATGATGAACAACCTACTAATAAAGAAGACCCTAATGCTAAAGTAAGCATTAATGATACTAAAGATTTTGATTTTTTATTCATTTTTATACCCCCTTAAATTTTTGTTGATAATTTCTATATTAATTATACTGTTTATAATCAGTGGGTTAATCGATTACGTAAACAGTATAAAAAACTATCAAAGTTTTTTAACACTTTCCCTTTCAATAATTTCAAAAGGCATTATTATACTTTCACTTTTTTTATTAGTTATAATGGTTTTGATTAACATTTCAACTGATTTTTGACCCATCTCATATGATGGTTGAGATATAGTAGTTAAGGGTGGATAAGACATTTCTGATACTTTCGTGTTATCATACCCTATTATAGATAAATCCTCTGGAATTAAAATACCTCTTTTATGAGCTATGAACATTGCACCAACTGCACTATCATCACAAGCCGCAAAAATAGCAGTGAATTTTTTATTTTCATTTAAAAGTGCCTCCATAGAACATTTACCTCCTTTAAAACTGAAACCACCATATTTTATAAGGGATTCATCAATAGTAAGATTATATTGTCTTAGCGCCTGTCTATATCCTTGCACACGAGATATTCCAGCAATGGGGTCCTCTTTTTCTCCACCTATCATTGCTATTTTAGTGTGTCCGTTTTCTATTAAATAACTAGTAGCCGCGTAAGCCGCTTGAAAGTCGTCCACTTTAATATATGGAATAGTAAAACGAGGTGAATATGTCGATACAAGTATGCAAGGTATTTTAGTGTCTATAATATTTTTGTCATACACATCTTTAGGAGATAGACTACATACAATAATACCATCTACCTGCCTTTCTGATAATACATCTAGATAATAAGGCATTAGATTACAACTAACACCTGTATTACAAATAAAAACACTATAATTATTTTTATGCGACATCTCCTCTATGCCATTTAGAATTTCCACATAAAAAGTAGTTTCAACCTTTGGTAACAATACACCTATAGTATGACTAGTTTTTGTTTTTAAGTTTCTAGCAATGGCATTTCTACGATATCCCATATTCTCAACGATAGCAACTACCTTTTTCCTTGTTTCCTCAGAATATCCACCTAAATCATTAAGTATTCTAGAAACAGTAGCTACTGAGACATTAGCTTTTTTTGCAACATCCTTGATAGTTGGCTTATTTATTGTGCTATTCATAATTTCCATTTTCCTTTCAGTAAACGATTAACCTAAATACAGTTTACCATATATATGTTAATTAGTATATAGTTTTGAAATATTATACAAATAATTCCGGATTATTGTTTTTGCCTTTATTTTATATAATCGTATTGCTTTACTTTATCTTTTAATAACGATAGCCGTTTAAATTTGTTATATTGCACTTCCTTATATAGAATTTAACTAAGACCTCCATTGACATAATTTAAAATTTCATGTTTAATGTATAGAAAGAGAAAATATGGGAGGAAATAATCATGAAAGAGTTTGAATTAAAACAAGGAAGAGGCACTGTTAAGTTTTCAATTAACGAAAAAAATGTTATTGGAGTACTTGATAATACGCCTTCAACGTGTTCCAAAACCGAAGAAGAAGTAATAAAAGAAGCATTACAAAATCCTATAGCAAGTCCTATACTTAGTGAAATAGTACATGCAGGTGAAAAAATTTGTATTGTTATACCTGATATTACTAGGGCATGGCAAAAATCATCCTTATATCTTCCATTCATTGTGGCTGAACTTACTAAAGCTGGTATAGTTGATAAAGATATATTATTTATTAGCGCTACTGGTTCTCATAGAAAACAAACCCAAAGTGAATATAAACAATTGCTAGGAGAAACACTTTACGGTAAATATAATATAATTGATCATGATTGTCATGATAAAGATAATTTAATTTATCTAGGTAAAACTAGCTTTGGCACACCGGTTTCTATTAATAAAAAAGCGATGGAATGTGACCATATTATAATTGCTGGAGGAATAGTATATCATTTTCTAGTAGGCTGGTCTGGCGGAAAAAAATCAATTTTACCTGGAATTGCATCATATGAAACAATAATGGCAAATCATGCTCTTTCACTTAATAAAAATTTGGGAGAAGGAACTCGAGATGAAATTACATGCGGGAACATAATAAATAACCCAGTACATTTAGATATGGAAGAAGCCTGTGGCTTTGTAAAGCCAAGTTTTATGTTCAATGTAATAATGGACAGTTATGGAAACATATCTGCGGCAGTTGCAGGTGATTGTATTAAGGCGCATGCACAAGGAAGAAGATATGTTGATGAATCTGACTGTGCATATATAAAAGAAAAAGCTGATTTAGTAATTGCAACCGCCGGTGGTTATCCTAAAGATATTAATTTTTATCAATCTTCAAAACTTCTTATGAATTCAAGGGAAGCTGCAAAAATTGGAGGGACTATCATTACATTAACTCAGTGCAGTGAAGGACTTGGTGGCGATGATGATGTTAGAGCTATGCTTGCTAACTATGATAATTTAATTGATAGAGAAAAATCCTTAAGAGAACGTTACACTATATCAAAACATGTGGGATGCCTCTCTTGTGAAACTGCATACCATTTCAATCTTATTGTAGTATCAAATTTAGATCCTAAATTTTTCAAAAGTACTGGGATTAAAATAGTTAAAACAATAGATGAGGCCTTAAATTTAACCTACGCAGAAAAAGGCAAAAACTTAAAAACATATATAATGCCCCATGGAGCAAACACCTTACCAAAACTCGTTCCTATTGATTAAGAAAAAAATAAAACAAGTAAAAAAGCTCTTGATTTTAATCAAGGGCTTTTACTGAATTCTTTTCTTTCTCACTAAGTACTTCATTCATACTTCCAGTTCTATATCCTAACAAATCAAGAGTAACATACTTAAAACCAATACTTTTTAATTCATTTGCAACCTTATCCATCATTTCTGTATTAAAAAATTTATTTCTTTCCTGTACGTTTACCTCTACTCTTGCTATATCTCCATGATGCCTTACTCTTATCTGTCTAAATCCTAAATCAAGTAAAAATTGTTCTGCTCTTTCAACCATACTTAATTTTTCAACTGTTATCTCGTTACCATATGGGAACCTTGATGATAAACATGCAAAGGCTGGTTTGTTCCAAGTAGGTAATCCTAGCCTTTTTGATAATTCTCTTATATTATCTTTTGTAAGGCCAGCATCTTTTAAGGGACTAATAACTTTTAATTCGTTAGCCGCCTTCATTCCTGGTCTATAATCTGAAACATCATCCGCATTAGAACCATCAAGCACTGCATTGATATTATTTTCATCAGCTACTTTTCTAACTTTTGAAAAAAGTTCTTTTTTACAAAAATAACATCTATCAATTGGGTTTTTAGCAAACCCTTCAATTTCTAATTCCTCAGAAATTATAACTATATGCTTTGCCCCGATGTCTCCAATATATTTAACAGCTTCCTTAAATTCTCTTTCAGGATAAGTTGTTGACTTTGCAGTAATTGCTATAACTTTATTACCTAAAACATCTGCTGCTACTTTTAGTAAAAAAGTGCTATCAACACCTCCTGAATAAGCTATTGCTACACTACCCAAGTCTTTAATATTATCTTTTAATTTTTGAAACTTCATTTCTAATTCCATATATATCCTCCTTGTCTAAAAACACAATTAATGTTTATAATAAAATCTTTAACATATTTAATGTAACATAATATTTAATTTTTGAACATAATAATTTACTTAAAAATTCATTATATTATTTTGACGCTACTTTTAAGTAGCTTTCCATTATGCCTTTAACTATAGGAACCACATGGTGACTTTCTCCTGTGTTTTTAACATTTTCCATAATCATCGATATTACTATTTTAGGATTATCTGTATTCATGCATGTAAACCAACCATTTTCTTCTGCTGTAACATCTTTAGCATCTTTTTTTAATTCTGCAGTTCCAGTCTTACCTGCAAGATTTACGCCACTAATTTTAGCACCATGACCTGTACCATTCGGGTCTTCTATAACTTGCGTAAGATCATCTTTTAAGGTTTTTATACTGTTTTGAGATATAACATTAGACTTCCACACCTTTGATATTATCTTTTTATTAAAATTCTCAAGTGTTGGAGACATAATATTCCCCTCATTAACAACAGCACTATAAGATAACGCAACCTGGAGTGGACTCATAAGAACTTCTCCTTGACCATAACCAGTATCAGCTAAAGAAATATCATTTTTAATAATGTTATTATTAGCTACTTGCGATGTTGCTATTGGGTAATCTATAGGAAGCTTCTCACCTATCCCGAATTTGCTCGCTCCCTTAATGAAATTTTCTTTACCTATCTTAAGTGCCGCTTGTGCAAAATATATATTATCTGAGTATACAAAAGCATCTTTCAGATTAACTGACGTTATCTTATCACTTACCCTGGTAACAACGCTAGATCCCCATGATTTATCTGGTTGCCATTTTTTACCTTGTATATTTATAAGTTCTTCAGGCTTTAGTTTTGCATTGTCCAAACCCACTGCAGCAGTAATAAGTTTAAATGTAGATCCTGGAGAATACACTACTTTAAATCTATTTTTGAATGGTTCTTTTTCTGATTTCCATGCTGCTATTTGAGTATTAGATTTATAGGTTGTATATGCATTTGAATCATATGAAGGAGAGCTTACTAAGGCTAGTACCTCACCTGTTTTGGGATTAATTGCCGCAGATGCTCCAGGCTCTTTATTCATTCCTTTATATATATTTGTTTGAAGATGTGCATCTACTGATAATGTAATATTTTCACCATTTTTAGATACTTTTTTTAGAACTGTATCCTGTTTAATTGCTTTACCATCCTTTTGCCTAGATATAGAGATTATTACACCACTATCACCTTTAAGTCTTTTTTCATATACTTGTTCAAGACCAGCCTTACCTATTAGACTTGATGAACTATAACCCTGACCCTTATTATTTTCTAATTCTTCAGCGGTTATTGGTGCGATATATCCAATTAGTGAACCAAATGCTTCTCCTCCTGGATATATTCTACCTTTAGGCCTCATAGGTAATACACCTTTAATCTTCATAACTCCAGCTATTTTAACCTTTTCGCTACTTAATATATTAATAATCGGTATAAACTCATCTGGATTTTTATTTGCTTTTAGTTTATCTTCTATAACTGAAGCATTTATATCTAAAATTTTAGCCATTTGTATTATATTGTTGTCTTTTTCTTTTACAAAATCATTAAGATTTATTCCAAGGGTAACAATGTCAGCATTTATTGCAAGTGGTTTTTTATTTTTATCATAAATTTCGCCACGTATTGCTGTCAATGTAGTAACTTTAACTTTATCTCCAACTTCCATACTAGGTAATATCATTTTTTCATTCCAAACTATTGTCCACTGATTTTTTTTATTAACTTTTTCTTTTATCATCGTTGCTTGGTATCCTGGCATTTTTAATTGACCTGCAGCGGTATTCATATTCATTGAAAATTGTATTTTAAGATTTTTTTTATTGCCATCTTTAATCTTATCTTCATTTTCAACATTAATTGATATATTTTTTGCTTCAATTCCTGAATATATAGCATTGTATTTATCTATGAATTGTTTCTGCGTTATTGTTTCTTTAGTTTTAACTGAAAGCATACTATACATTGCTTTGAAATCCTGCTTTACCCACATACTCTTGTATGTATCAAAGGTTTTAGTTGCACTATCAACTTTTGTATAAATAGTAAATATAAATGCTCCTCCTACTACTAAAGCTATACCCAAGATTGTAAAAAGAGACACTTTTAAATATTTTCTTGACATATTTTTATCACCCCATTATTATTATAACACTTGAATCGTTTAATAAAATAGCCATAATTGTAAAAAGAAACTATTCATTTCAAAAAAAGAGACTATTGATTTCCTAATCAATAGCCTAAAACTCACTAATTATGGTTTTATATAGTTTCACTTTCTTGTTCTTTTTCTTCTTGGTCCTTTACTTTATATTCATAAGAAAGGTAAAGTTCTTCTAATTTAGTATTAAAATATTTAGGTGATATTTTAACTTGTGTTATATTCCCGAGCTTATTTAAATCTTCAAAGAATTTTTTTATTCTTTTTTCTATTGCTTCAATATTACTGAATTTCACCTTATTAATTATAGAATCACACTCATCATTAAAAATTCTAACAACTAATTTGATCATATCATCAGTCATATCTCCTGCTGATTGATTATCTTCATTTACATTTCCATCAATAATCCACTGCTTAAATTCTATAGCTTCTTTAGATTTAATCATAGCAACTTGCTTTTCCCTTATTTCTGCAAGCATAGTAGAGCATTTAACTGAATTCATTAAATTATATTCTGATTTATAAATACCGAAACCTTGCATCGATACATCACCATTTAAATTAATTATTTGAGATTTCAAATCCTCTACAGAAGCTTTTGTATTATTATATTCTAAATTAAGTTCCTCAATAGATTTAGTCTTACTCTCTATTAAAACCTCATATTCACTTGACTTCTGATCAAGTTCAATAGACTTTTGTTTGAAAATATCTTCATATTCTTTGCTCTTACTTGCAATGAATTCGTCATATTCAGATGATTTATCTTCAAGCTCTTTACCTTTTAACTCAATTAAATTATCATACTCTTCCTTCTTACCGTTTATTAAATTATCATATTCAGATGATTTATCTTCAAGTTCTTTACCTTTTAACTCAATTAAATCATTATATTCTTTCTTTTTATTTTCTATTATATTATCATTTTCAATTGACTTGTCCTCAAGTTCCTTATCTTTTAATTCGATTTTGTGATCGTATTCATTCGATTTTTCTTCGAATTCTCTTGTTTGATAAGTAGCTTGATTACCATAGTCTACATTTAGTTCCTCTATAGCCTTTGTTTTTGTTAAAATTAGCTTATCATATTCTTCAAGCTCTGCTTCGAGTTCTTTTGTTTTAGATAAAATCCTACTCATTCCCATTTGAGTTGGAGTTAATTTTATATATTTTAAATTTTTATTTTCCTCGATTAATTTTTCAATCTCAGATTTATATTGCTTCGCACTTAAAGCGTCTTTAATGGATGAAAGTATTGCCATTGATAACCCTCCTTATTTCTTTACAGTATACATTATACCACAAAAAATTCACTAAAAATGTAACCGCATTCTTAAAAACACGGTTATTATACTTCAAATTATAAAACAATTAAATTTTTTGTTAATAATTTTCAATATTAAGTTAATTTAATTGATATTTTGATGGTATATTAAGTCCCTTTTGTTGGTAATTAAATTGAGCTGAACATACTATCAATTCTGAAATTTGAAGTGCTCCAGCTAAGGCATATGTTATATCTTTTGTTAAACTGTTTGACTCTGATTTATATTTTTCTTGCAGACTAAGTGCTATATTTTCTACACTTACTTCAAGTATTTCATGATTGTTAAGTTTTAACTTACCCCTTAAAAGAATCGCTAGTAATTTGACATGCAAAATAGATTCATAAGCCATATGTTCAATAACACCTTTTTTTTCATTACCTTCCCTGTGATATAAACAAAAGTAATCACAAGCAAAGTGACAGATCACTCCTAAAGACTTTGAAAATTCTTTAATCGAAATATCTTTACTCATCAATTCTTCAGAATATTTATTAACTTCGTATAAACTTTCATCTAGTGTGTGCTCGCGATTAATGTCCTTATTGTTAAAATCTGGTTTTATATTACCATAACCAAATGCCACCCTATCTAGCTTAAAATTCATATCTTTTGAAATGTGTTTATATAAGATCTGAGACATAAGTATGTGAGTATTAACTATCATATTATACACCGCCTTATGTTTATATATTATTCTAAAATGATGAGATTGTAATTTAGATTAGGTTAAGATATTGTTATCTTATTGTTAAACAAAAGAATATTTTATATTATTCTTCTTTTATATTGTAAATTTATCTTTTTATAAATAATTCACTATAATTGCTTGCGCAAATGATAAAGATAAGGTAATCTATTGTTATAAAATAATTTTTATTAGTTAATAATAGAAACATATAAAGGACGTGATATATAATGATTAAAATATGTAAATCAAGTGATAGCTATAGTGAACTTAGTAAAGCCTTAAAAGATAATAATATAGAATTTAAACACAAAAAATGTTTAAGCAAATGTGGTTTGTGTCATAAACATCCATTTGCAAAAGTACATGGTGAATTTGTCTCTGCTGATACTGTAGAAAAACTTATTAAAAAATTAAAAGAGGACAAATAATAATGGAGGATAGGTTTTAAAATCTATCCTCATTACTATTAATATATATTAAGTCAATCGATTTTTTCAGATACTCTTGGAACAAAACCATTTTCTTCCCAGTATTCCTTCATATGACGGACTTTTTCTTTGATTTTATTATCTTTTTGCAGCAAAATATCATAATATGTCTTCTGACTATTGATTTGTTCTTTTCCTCTTCTATCAATTCTTGTATAAATTCCATCACTATTTAAAATTCTAGCTTTCTGTGTATCTAATAAAGCAATATCTAAAATATGTTTTACTCTATTTCTTGCATTTTGATCTTCGATTGGGAATAAAAGTTCTACTCTTCTGTCTAAATTTCTAGTCATCCAATCCGCACTTGATAAATAAATACCTTCTTGTCCATCATTATAAAAATAAAAAATGCGGCTATGTTCTAAAAATCTTCCTACAATACTTCTTACAGTAATATTTTCACTTACACCAGGTATACCTGGTTTGATGCAACAAATACCACGTACTATTAAATCTATTTTAACTCCAGCAGTTGATGCCCTAAATAAGGCTTTAATAATCTCAGTATCAACTAACGAATTTATTTTCACAATAATTCTTGCCTTCTTACCACTCTTTGCATTCTCAGTTTCCTCAGATATCATTTGTAAAAATCTATCTCTTAACAACAATGGAGCTAGACTAAATTTATATAAGGATGTTAATTTAGAATTTCCAGACAACATATTAAATAAGACAGATGCATCTGCTCCAAAATAAGGATTTACTGTAAATAAACCAATATCAGTATAAAGTTTTGCCGTAACATCATTATAATTTCCGGTACCTACGTGCACATAACGCTTAATTCCATCTTCTTCTCTTCTTACTACAAGTAATATTTTACAATGTGTTTTAAGTCCCACAAGACCATAAATCACATGGCAACCCGATTGTTCTAGTTGCTTTGCCCAAACAATGTTATTGCTTTCATCAAATCTTGCCTTAAGTTCAACAAGCACTGTGACTTGTTTACCCATCTCTGCAGCCTTTACTAATGCTTCTATAATAGGTGATTTCCCACTTACACGATATAATGTATGTTTTATAGCTAGAACATTAGGATCAACAGCTGCTTGCCTAACTAACTCAACTATAGGGTCAAAAGATTCATAAGGATGATGAAGTAAAATATCCTTCTCTGAAATTGCATCAAATATACTATCATATTTTAAAAACTGCTTAGATAACTGCGGTTTAATAGGTTCATATTCTAATTTTTCATATCCCTTAATCCTACCCATTTTCATTAAAAAAGATAGATCAATTTGTCCACTTATTACATACTCTTGCTCCTTTGTAATTTCAAGTTCTCTCTCAAGAATTTTTAGAAGCTTATTATTCATACCCTTTTCTATTTCAAGACGTACGGCCTTACCCCATCTACGTTGCTTTAAAGATTCTTCAATTGCTTCAAGCAGGTCTTCTGCACCTTCTTCATCTAATTCCATATCTGCATTTCTAGTAATACGATAACAACTTGCATCTATAATTTCATGTCCACTAAAAAGAGAATTTAAGTTCATTTTAACAATATCCTCTAAAAACACAAAAGCTAAGCCGTCCTCATCTGGAATTTTTACAAGTCTATCGAAAACTGACGGAGCCTTTATTGTGGCAAATATATCTTCACCCTTATTGTCCTTAAGAAGAACTGCAATATTCAAACTTTTATTAGATATTAATGGAAATGGACTGCTTTGATTAACCACCATTGGCGTTAACACTGGAAAAATATTATTTGAATAATATTTTTCCAGATATTTAAGTTGTACTTTAGTTAAATCGTCAATTTTTAAAAATTTAATATTTTCTTTTGCTAGACTTTTTTTTAATGACCGATTATAACAATTAAATTGATCATAAACAAGTTTATGTACTAATATTCCTATTTCCTTCATCTGCTGAATTGGAGTAAGTCCTGATGGATCTTTTTTATCAAACTTAGCTATAATTTGATCAGATAAAGAACCAACTCGAACCATAAAAAACTCATCTAAATTCGAGCTTACTATAGCTGCAAATTTTAATCTTTCAAATAATGGATTAGTTGTATCTTGTGCTTCTTCAAGAACACGTTCATTAAACTGAATCCAGCTTAATTCCCTACTAATAAAATACTTAGGCAATGAAAAATCCGTCATTTTTTATCTCCCCTTTTATATTATTGGCTTTACGCCAATTACCTCTTCAAAGAAATCTACATGTTTTAAAAAATTCCATTCTTCTAAAATAATATCTCCCTCAGATTTTAAATTAAAAAACATGTTATCCCTAGTTCCTGTTAATTTTATTTCTTTTATCTTTTGCACATGTGATATATCTAAAGCTTCTGATAATTTTAATATTGCAGCTAATGTGGATACAACCATTTTATCAACATCACTTAGAAATCTATAATTTTTATTGGCTTCCATAGGAATATCCTCTGAATGGTATCTTGCCGCACTTGCTGTAAGCTCAAGTGCAATGTCTGAAAAACCAATAATACTCTGAGCTCTTATTATACTATAAGAATGAAAATTATGATTATTAGCACTTATAAAACCACCCACATCATGAAGTATTGCCGCAACTTGTAAGTAAAGTCGTTCTTTATCGCCTAGCTTATGTAATCTTTTGGTGTAGTCAAAAATTTGGAGTGAAACTTTTTCAACAAAAGATGCATGTTTTTTATCAATTTGATATTTTTCTCCTATATACCATACAGAACTAATGATATCATTTATTAATTCTTTTTTTCGTTGTATATTTAGTATTTCATCCGATAAATCATATAAAATTCCTTGTCTTAGTGATAACTTAGGAATTTGAATTCCTTCTGCCTTAGTCATTTTTAGAAAACAATAAAAAATAAGTATCGATGGTAGTAAAAGTTCCGCTGTTTTATTAGAAAGTCCAAAAGTAGTTTTAATTTGGAAATTGTCCATATTACTAATTTCCTTAGTAAGCGCCAATAATGCTTCCTTTCTTATGTAATAATCCTTCTTATTTAACCCTTTCTTCTTTCTTATAATTCCACAAATTGTATTTAGCTCTCCACCCAATCCTAAAAAGTGATTTGGTTCAAATTTTTGAATTTGAGGTTTTAGTGCATATATTTTACTTTCTATATATTGTTCCATGGTTTCAGAAAATTCAGTAGTCTTTGTTTCTAAATCGGATAAAGCTTCTCTTATTTTTAAAGATCCAATTTTAACATGTTCAGTTAGCTTCAATTTACCATCCTCATAAATTGATGTCTCAACTGCACCAGAGGTAATGTTTACAATTAAATATTGTTCAGATTTTTTTATATCAATTGAATTTACATGGTTCCTAACTGCTTTCAACATAAAAAACTGTTCTTCTGCAATATTTATAGATTCTATATTTAGACCCGTTCTTAGTCTTATTTGTTCTAAAACATATTGTTTGTTTTCTGCTTCGCGAAGTCCACTAGTTGCAACAGCTTTGTAACATTCAATTTTATAGTCTTTCATAAGCCTAACAAAGCCTTTTAAATCGTCACATGTCTCATGTATTGTCTGCACAGAAATTCTCGCTTTAGAAAACGTGTCTTTACCTATTTTTGTAGGTTTTACAACATCTTCTAAAATTCGTATTTCCCCTTGCGTATTTATCTCGCCAATTGTCATTTTAAGATAATTAGCACCTACATCAATAGATGCAATTATTTTCCACGCTCGTGCTATGCTCATAAAAAATCTCCTTTGTATAAAAAAATTAACATACATTCATACTACTATAATGTATATTATTATACAATAATATGTGTTATATTTAACCAAAACTTAACCTAACTATTGTCATAAAAAACTTTGTTTATTATAGTCATATTTATTAACCCTTGCAAATATTATTACTATTAACTATTATAGACATAAGTTATATAAATAAAACAATTTCAAAGGGGAATCATAGAAATGAAAAAAATAGCTATAATTGATATTGGATCAAATTCAATACGTTTAGTAATTGTACAAATAAACAAAGATAATTCCTTTAGAATAATAGATGAAGTAAAAGAAAGCGTTCGACTTGGCAAAGATATGACACTAAAAGGAGAATTAAATTCATCTAGAATCGAAATGGCTATTGCTACTTTATCTTTTTTTAAAAGGTTATGTTTAATTCAAAATATAAATGAAATTTTAGCTATTGCTACAGAAGCTGTCAGAAAAGCCACTAATCAAAAGGAATTTTTGAGACGCGTTAAAACAGAACTTTCTATTGATATTCGTGTTTTAACAGGAATTCAGGAAGCTTATTATGATTATTTTGGTGCTATAAATAGCATGGATTTTTCTGATGCGTTAATAATGGATATTGGTGGAAGTAGTTCCGAATTAATCTTAGTTAAAAATAGAAAACTAATACACTCCATAAGTTTACCTTTTGGTGCCATAAATCTCACAGAGAAATTTTCGCTTCAAAAGGCTATGGATACTAAAAGTGAAACTGCCATTAAGAATTTTCTTACTTCTCTATTTAAAGATATTCCTTGGTTAAAAGATGTCGAAAATGTTCCCATAATTGGGATTGGCGGTACTATAAGGAATATTGGTAAACTACATCAAAAAAAGACTAATTATCCAATAGATAATCTCCATAATTATATAATTCCTACAAATGAAGTACTCTCTATCTATGATCAGGTTAAGGTAAAAGATTCATATCAAAGAAAAAAACTTAAGGGACTTTCTAAGGAAAGAGCTGATATTTTTGTTGGTGCGGCTTCAGTTTTAGTAACCTTAATTGATTATTTGGATATAAAAGAACTCCATGTTAGCGGAAGTGGTCTTCGTGATGGTGTTTTATATGAATATATTTTAAAAAATGATAAACCGTTAGATGACGTTCTTGATTTTTCTTTAAAAAATAATTTACTTAACTATGAAATAGACCTTAAGCACCCGAACCATGTGTGGATGCTTACTAAAACATTATACAATCAACTAAACTCAATTATTAATATACCAATAAATCCTTATAAGATTTTAAAAACTGCAGCTATGCTTCATGATATAGGAATTCTGATAAGTTATTTTGATCATCATAAACATTCTTCTTATATGATTGCTAACTCTAAGATTAATGGTCTTACTCATAAGCAGCAACTAATGTCAGCCTATGTTGCAGCACTTCACAGAAAAAATGAATTTAAAATTGATTTAAAATTGTATCAAGATTTAATAACTAAACAAGATTTAGAAATAATAGATAAATTAAGCGTATTACTGCGCATTAGTGAAAGTCTTGATAGATGTTTAACTGGAAATATAGAAATGATTAATTGCACTATTGAAGCTTCAAGTGTAACCATAACTGTTGATGCTAAAGCTGATCCATTACTAGAAACAAGTGCAGCAATGGACTGTTCCTCATCATTTGAGAAGATATACAATAAAAAATTAATAATAAAATAACTAATAAACATATTCTCCATAATATTTGCATATAATTAGTATACTTTAATATATCTAATTAAAAACTAATTATTGCAAGGAGAATAACATGCTTAATATAGCAAATTATATAAACAAAGTAGAACTTTTTAGCATTTTAGATAAATACAATGTCTTAGACATAACCTCACATGAAAAAAAAGTTTCAATGTATGCTTTACGTTTATTGGATTCTCTATACCCCTACTATAAATTTAAAGATGAGGAAAGAAATCTTCTTTATTATAGTGCTATCTTTCACGACATAGGTTATTTTATTAATAAAGATAATCATCAAAAGCATACAAAATACATCATCTTAAAGGAACCATTGCTAGATAAAATTCCCAATATTCTCAGAAACAATCTGGCATTAATTGCAAGTAGTCATGGAAAATCTATTGATAATTCTATTAATTGTTATTCATTAGAAGAAAAGGCAGATACACTAAAATTAATATCTATTCTTAGGGTTGCTGATGCACTTGATCATAAACACAATCTACATGTTTCATTAGAAAAGGTTGAACTAAGTAATCGTTCTTTGAATATTCAAATAAAGGGGGAGTCCTCCTACTTAATAGTAAAAAAATTGAAAAAGAAGTCTCCATTGTTTTCAAAAATATATAATATACCAATATGCACTAATTACTCATAAAAGGCACCTACTTTCAAGTAGATGCCTTTTATATAAAAAAAAATTCTTTAAATTTTAATTTTATCTACCAATTTTCTTAAGCTATCTGAGATATCCTTTAACTCCTCACTTGTAGTTGATATATTTTCCATGCTTTCAAGTTGTAAATCCATTGAAGCTGAAACTTCCTGTGTAGCAGCAGCTGATTCTTCTGAAACCGCTGAAATAGATTCAATAGATTGTATAATTTCATTTTTATCTTTAGCAATTTTTAATATATTTTCTGTTAGTTCTGTAATTTTAAACAATGTTTTTTCTATAGAATCTTCAATTATAGAAAATGCTTTATCTGTTTCAACAATTGACTTATCTACTTCATCAACTAAACCTTCACCAATATTCATACTAGTTTTAGCATTTTGAATTTCATTTTGAATTTCTTTAACAACTTTCCCTATTTCTTTAGTTGAAACAGCCGTTTGCTCTGCAAGTTTTCTAACTTCATCAGCAACAACAGCAAATCCTTTACCAGCTTCCCCAGCTCTAGCAGCTTCAATAGTTGCGTTTAAGTTTGAGAGATAAATCTGCTAGGGGTATTATTCTTTATTTATATCATACATTACTACAGCTATTTCTAATAATCAGTTGTGTTTTGAGTTTATTTCTACTAACCGTTTGATTTTTATTTTCTATCAAATCCAAAAGCATCTTTGAAGCACTTTCTCCAAGTAAATACATATTTTGATCTACTGTTGTAATTTTGGGTTCAGCCATACTGGATATACAAATATTATCAAAACCTATTATTGAAACATCCTTAGGTACATTAAAATTCATTATTTTACATGCATTTAAAACGCCAAGTGCCATTAAATCATTACAAGCAAATATCGCCATTGGTGCTTGTAGGTTTTCTAGCTCTTTTTTCATTATATTCATTGTCCCATCTACAGTCTCATAACTATTACCTTCACCAATATTTATAATATTTTTATAGTTATTTAATTTATTTTCTTGCATGAATTTATTATAAACGTTTTCTTTTATGTCATATGAATAACTTTCTTTGCCTCTTACAAATATTATATTTTTATGTCCTAATTCTAGAAGATATAACATCGCCTCTTTTGCACCACTTGCTTCATCATTAATTACAAAATTACAATTTATATTTTCATTATATCCATTTATTGATACAAGTGGGACATCTTCGCTTGCCTCTTCATAAAACCCATTTTTCATATTTTCCGTTTTTGGGTCAATGACGATAATACCATCTACTTGCTTACCCATAAACGATTTTACATATTTTATTTCTTCTGCAGCACTATTCCCTGTATCACAGAGATAAATTGAATAACCGTTTATTTTCAATTCATATTCAATAGCTTTAATTACAGTTGGAAAGAAAAAATTATCTATACTTGGAACTAAAATTCCTATTGTCTTTGTATTTTGACAAATCAAGGATCTTGCCAATGTATTAGGACTAAATTTTAATTTTTCTACAGCTTTTTCAACTCTAATTTTAGTTTCTTCTTTAACCGGATAATTTTTATTCATAACTCTAGATACCGTGCTCATAGAAACATTTGCCTCTCTTGCGACATCTCTTATACTGGCTTTCATTTTTTGCCTCCCTATAACGTCAAAATATTTACACATATTATATTATATTAAATTAACTAATTACTTATATAAATATTAATATGTAAATTAATATTTGTAAATAGAAAGTTGCCTCAATTTTCTGTCTTGAGGCAGCTTTCTAGTATTAACAATGCTTATTTTTTAACTTGAATTAGTTTTATTTTGCTAATGATGCTTCTAATTCTTTTACTATTTCAGCATGTTTCTTTTCTGTCAATTTAATTTTGAATAAGAATATAACAGCGGAGATAATCATTAATGCTGCTGGCAAATAGAAAGCCCACATCTTAAATGTTACAATACCTTTAGATGTTATATCACTTGCTTGTGCATTCCCAATCATACCACATGTTACTGATATGAAACCTACGATACCATTAGATAAAGCACCTGCGAGTTTATCTAGTAATGGACGAAGAGATAAAGTTACTGCTTCATTACGAACTCCATTTTTCCATTGTCCGTATTCTACTGAGTCACTAATTGTCATAAGTACTGCTAGAAAAATTAATTGGTACGGAAAATAGAAGAATACTAGACCTATAACAATAACTGCCATTGAATTTGGTGATGCAATTGAAAGTATCATATATCCAATTATCATTAAAAATACTCCAATTATATAAACATATTTTCTTGAAATATATTTAGTAATAATTGGGTAAAGTGGAACAGATACAATACCACAAATTGCAGCTACAATACCTACAATTGAAAAAGCTGCTAAATTACCGATTACATATTGGAAGTAAAGCATTAATACTGCTGTTGTAGCTACATACCCAACCGCAAATAAAATATATGCTAGAGCTAACCACATTAATTGGTCGTTTTTAGCAAGTGCAGTAAAAACATCTTTAAGTGAAGTTTTTCCCTTTTGCTTACGTAAAGGACTTTCTTGTTCTTTTGTTCCCAAAGCTACAATCCAACTTGTAATACCATAGATTAATGCAGCTATTAAACCAAAAGCAAACCATCCACTAGCTCCTTGACCAGAGTGACCAGTAACTACTAAGGTAAAGAATGAAACTATAGGAATTACTGCTAGTGTTGTTCCGTTTGCGCCTAATGATGAAGCGAAACGTCCGAATGTTGCTAATTTTCCACGTTCTGCCGAATCCTCACTAAGTGCAGGGATTATTGACCAAAATGCAATATCTTTAAATGAATATGAACAGTCTAAAACAATGAAAACAATAATAAATAGAATTGTAAATAAAGTTTGGTTACTTGTTGCTAGTCCAAAGAAATTAGTAAATAACATTGCTAAACAAATTGCACTGATTGTTCCACCAATACAAAGCCATGGACGGAATTTACCCCATCTAGTTTTAGTGTTATCTATAATGCTTCCAATAATTGGATCAAAAACAATTTCAACCAATCTGATACCTACAACTAATGAGGTAACTAAAGCTATCATTTTCACCTGAGTTTCCTTTGGAGCTCCTACAAACATAGCTTTTGTAACGAAAATCATGAAATATGTTGATAATGTTGCATAAAAAATATCATGCCCAAATGCACCTGCTGCAAAGGCAAATCTTTGTTTCATTGGGTTTGCTTCTTTCATTTTTATTTCCTCCTCGTATATTTTATAATATACTTTCTTTTTCTTTTTTAGAAATAGTCCATAAGATATATTCCCTACTAAAACACACTTTATTTAAGCAACATGTCCACAATATCACCATTAATTTATTTAGGAAAACCTTTTCTATATCTCCAAAATTAATACGTACTTTTATAAGTACGCTTTTTTCTCTAAATAATTTCTCTAAAAATTAAATAATCCTATTTAGGAAAACCTTTTCTTTCTTGTTTATATCTTAGCATATATTAGTCGTTTACACAATACTATTTTATCTTACAATTATATTATAAATAAATCATCATATAAATACATATTTTTTAGTTGTTCGTTTTTCTTAGACATAAAATAGCATATATATATATAAGATAGTAAACCTTGTTTAAAAGTTTTACTATCTTTTATATGTTTATTTTCATTCTATTTTAAATTTATTAAAAGTTCACCAGCCTTTACCTGTTGTCCTTCTTTAACATTAATTAGCTCAACGGTTCCTGCCTTTGAAGCAATTACCCTAGTCTCCATTTTCATAGCCTCTACCACCATTAATTGTTGATTTTCAGTTACCAAATCTCCTTCAGCTACAAGGATAGATATAACCGTTCCTGGTATTGGTGATCCAACCTCTAAAGAATTTGACGGATCTGCCATTTGTGACACCTGATAATTTAGAACAGCTTTGTTATTTTTATCTTTTATTTTTATTTCACGTCTATTTCCATCAACTTCAAATACAAGAACTTTATTACCTTCTAAATCTAATTTACTAATGTGAAGCAATTTTATCATATGAGTTTTTCCATCAGCAATTTCAGCCTCACAGGTTTCACCCTCATTTAGTCCGTGGAAGAAAATATCGCTTCCAATCCTACTTAAATCTCCATATTCATGAATGTATTTAAGATAATTATCAAATACATCTGGATATAATGAATAACTTAATATATCTTTTTTAGTTGGAGTTATACTAAACTTTTCTATTAAGTGTTTCTCTACCATATCAAAATCTTCAGCTGGCAATAATTCACCTGGTCTACATGTAATTGGATTTTCACCCTTTAAAACTAGTTTCTGAAGTTTCTCTGGAAATCCTCCCATTGGTTGACCCATCATTCCTTTAAAATATGATACAACAGAATCTGGGAAGGACATTTTAATTGCTTTTTCATATATATTTTCTGGTGTAAGGTCATTTTGGACCATAAATATTGCAAAATCTCCAACCATCTTAGAAGATGGAGTTACCTTTACAATATCCCCTACCATATCATTTACAACTTTATATGTCTCTTTAATTTCATTAAATTTATGTCCAAGACCGAAACTCTCTACCTGTGGTTTAAGATTAGAGTATTGGCCTCCTGGAATTTCATATCTATAAATTTCAGCTGAACCAGAATTCAAATCTGATTTAAATTGGTCATAAACTGGTCTTACAGCATCCCAATAATCTGAAATTCCTTGAATTCCTTTAAGGTCTATTCCAGTATCTCTGTCAGTATTTTTAAGTGCTGCAACAACTGAATTTAAAGCTGGTTGACTAGTAAGTCCTGACATACTATTAAAAGCAGTATCTACAATATCAACACCTGCTTGAGCTGCCATCAAAACTGTAGCTACACCATTCCCAGTAGTATCATGAGTATGAAGATGAATAGGCATTCCTACCTCTTGTTTTAAGGCATTAATCAGTTTATACGCAGCATGAGGTTTAAGCAGTGCTGACATATCCTTTATACCTAATATATGAGCTCCTGTTTTTTCAATTTCCTTTGCAATTTTTATATAATAATCCAAATTATATTTGTTTTTTTTATCATTTAATATATCACCTGTATAACAAATACAAGCCTCTGCAACCTTACCACTTTTAATAACCTCGTCTATTGAAGTCTCCATTCCTTTAAGCCAGTTTAAAGAATCAAATATTCTAAACACATCAACACCACTAGTTGCTGATTCTTTAATAAATTCACGAACTATATTATCAGGATAATTTTTATAACCTACAGCATTCGCTCCACGTATAAGCATCTGAAAAAGTACATTAGGAATTTTCTTTCTAAGTTGTATTAGTCTCTCCCAAGGAGATTCATTTAAATATCTATATGCTACATCAAAAGTAGCTCCTCCCCACATTTCAAGAGAAAATAAATCTGTTCCATAAACTGAAGTAGCAGTTGCTATCTTTAACATGTCCTTTGTTCTCATTCTAGTTGCCATTAATGATTGTTGAGCATCTCTCATTGTTGTATCAGTCAATAGCAATTTATTTTGTCCTTTAATCCATTTTAAAAGTCCTTGTGTACCCTGAAGATCTAATATTTGTTTTGTTCCACTAAGTTCATTTGGCAATATGATTTTTGGAACCACTGGTACATCATAAAGTTTCTTAATACCATTGTTTTCATTAACCATTTTTTCACCAATAAATTTTAGCACTCTACTTTCTTCATCTGCTTGAGGTGTAATAGATATAAGTTCAGGATTTTCTTCAATAAAATTTGTATTACATTCGCCCTTAAGGAAAGTAGGGTGATTCAATACATTAATTAAAAACCCTATATTAGTCTTTACCCCTGTAATTCTAGTTTCTTCTACAGCTCTTATAGACTTCTTTATAGCATCTTTAAAAGTTCTAGACCATGATATGTTTTTTACAAGTAAACTATCATAATAAGGACTAATTATAGCTCCAGCAAAGCCATTACCACCATCTAGTCTTATTCCAAATCCAGAACCTGTTCTATATTCTTCTATTTTCCCTGTATCTGGTGCAAAATTATTAGAAGGATCTTCTGTTGTTATACGACATTGAATCGAATATCCATTAACTTTTACATCTTCTTGAGAATTAATTCCTATTTTCTCAGAATTTAATGCGTAATCTTCTGCTATTAAGATTTGACTTTGAACTATATCTATACCTGTTACCATCTCTGTAACGGTATGTTCAACTTGAATTCTAGGATTCATTTCTATAAAATAATGATTTCCCTTAGTATCTACTAAGAACTCCAATGTGCCTGCACTTCTATAATTTACTGATTTAGCAATTTTTAATGCATCATTACAAATTTCATCTCTTTTTTTCTGTGATATTGAAAAGGCTGGAGTATATTCTACAACCTTTTGATGCCTTCTTTGAATAGAACAATCTCTCTCATGCAAATGAACAATATTGCCAAACTTATCTCCAAGAACCTGTACTTCTATATGTTTAGATTTTTCAAGATATTTTTCTACATAAAGATGGTCTATACCAAAAGCTTTTTTTGCTTCACTTTTAGCACTTATATAAGAAGTTTCTAATTCACTTGCATCCCGTACAATTCTCATACCTCGTCCACCACCACCAGCGACTGCTTTTAGCATGACAGGATATCCACATTTTTCTGCAAGTTTCTTTGCCTCATCAACTGTTTCAACTTCTTTTTTATCTCCAGGTATAGTAGGAACTCCTACCGCATTTGCCACAATCTTAGATTTGATTTTATCTCCAAGACTGTCCATCATTTCTGCAGTCGGTCCAATAAATTCAATACCTGCTTTAGCACATTTTATTGCAAATTCAGGGTTCTCTGATAAAAAACCATACCCTGGATGAATAGCATCAACACCTTTTTTAAGCGCAATACTTATTATTTCTTCAATGTTTAAATATGCCTCAACAGGACTTCTGTTTTTCCCAATTAGATATGCTTCATCTGCCTTAGTTTTAAATAACGAATATTTATCCTCATTAGAGTAAATTGCAACCGTACGAATTCCAAGCTCATTACAAGCTCTAAAAATTCTTATTGCAATTTCACCTCTATTTGCTACTAGTACTCTTTTAAACTTTCTCACTTCATTACCCCCTATATAACCTTTTGTCCATTTTATTATTCATTAATCATTATTAACTAGAATACATGATTTTTAACAAAATTGCAATAAAATAAGACTGACATTGCAATAAACTCATAATATCATCCACTAAATTGAAAAATTGGGATAACTTCTTTTATGTGTTTATACTTTGCCTAAATTCAGTACATTCTCAATAGATTTTAGAATTACTTTACTACTATTTGTTGCACCTGTTATGGTATCCACTTGCAAACTTTGAGTCTTAAGCACTTTAGAATTTTACTATATTTACAGAAAAATAAACCTTAAAGGGGTACCCATGTACCTGTCTAAGGTTTATTCTATAAATTAAAATACATAGAAATAAAGTGTGATATATTTACATAAAATTGCTTTTACTAATTAAACTTAAATCTTCAATAAACGAGTTAACTGCCTCTTCTTTTGTGGCCCATGACGTTACAAGGCGAATAGCAGAATTGTTCTCATCGATTTTTTGCCATACAAGAAACGAATACTTATCTTGAAGCTTATCAATTGTTTTATTAGGCATTATTGGAAAAATCTGATTTGTGGATGAATTTATTAAAAATTCATATCCGCCCTTTTTAATTCCTATTTTTAATGTTTCAGCCATGAAATTAGCATGTTTAGCTAGTTCAAAGTAAATATCATTTTTAAACAACTCCAAAAACTGTATACCGATTAACCTACCTTTTGCAAGTAATCCACCCTTTTGTTTAATATGATATCTAAAGTCTTCCTTAAGTGATTGTTTGCAAATCACAAAGGCTTCACCAATTAATGCTCCATTTTTTGTTCCACCTATATAAAAAGCGTCAGTAAGCTTTGGTAAATCTGAAATTTTAATGTCATTTTCTTTTGAACATAATGCAGATCCTAGCCTTGCTCCATCTACATATAATATTATATTATGTTTAGTGCAGAATTCGTATAAATTCTTTAACTCTTGTTTCTTATATATAGTACCTATTTCGGTTGGATTTGATATATAAACCATTTTAGGCTTTACCATATGTTCGTCAGTATGCTCATCTAATGCCATCTTTATATGAATTGGTTTAAGTTTCCCATCATCTACTTTTATAGAAATAACCTTATGACCAGTTGCCTCTATTGCTCCAGTTTCATGAACTAATACATGTCCAGTATTAGCTGAAATAACAGCTTCATGAGGTCTTAAAAAGGCAGAAATAGCTGTAAGATTAGTTTGAGTTCCACCACAAAGCATATGGATATCAACATCATTTGATTGTAACTTTTCCTTTAATAAATTGATAGCGTCAAGTGTATATTTATCTTCTCCATAGCCATCTTCTTGCTCCATATTTGATTCAATTAAAGCCCTCAATATATTTGGATGAGCTCCTTCACTATAATCATTTTTAAAACTATACATTTGTTTTTCCCCTTTCATTAAAGCGTTTTATTTTAACTCTTTATACTTTAAGCTTTCTATATCTATTATAGGTCGCCATTATTTCTTGCTTTCTAGGCATTGCTAAACTACCGCTTCCACCTTTTAATCTATCCATGGATATTAACCCATTTCTATCTATTTGGCAAATTATATTATCAACCATTTCACCAAAATTTAATTCCTTACTCATAAGACTTAGTTCTGCCCATTTCATAATACTTCCAATAGCATTTATTTGCTCACTGTCAACTATTTGTTCCACAGCTCTTAATTCTATATCCTCGTGATTTATACTTAAAACATTTAACCCTATTGTTTTCATCTTAATACCTTTATCTCCTTGTGCTATAGTTCCAGCTTTGATTACTCTATTAAAAACAATATTTGTTTTTAAATCCCTATCAATAATTCTTTGAATTATATTACCACGACTTAACTTTTTAGCCTCTACAGTAACATTCTTTGCTTCATAGTTGTCCAATTGAATTACGCTATCTGCTACATCAAAAAACTCACCTGAGCTTCCTACTACCATTATCGTTGAAATACCATTTTGTTTATACAACGGTCGCACTATTTCTATAAATGGTGTAATTGGCTCTTTTTCTTTTGAAACTAATTTTTGCATTAAATCATCTCTCATCATAAAATTGGTGGCTGAGGTATCCTCATCTATTAGTAGTACCTTTGCTCCACTTTCTATTCCCTCTATTATATTCGCCGCTTCTGATGTACTTCCACTTGCATTTTCAGTAGAAAATTCTATAGTATCTTTACCGTTTGGTAGTTTACTAATAAATAGAGATATATTTGTTTTAGTTATACAACGGCTATCTTCAGCTCTTATCTTTAAAGCTGATTCATCGGTTATAACAAATTCCCTACCATCACCTTCAATATGGTTATAAACTCCAAGTTCTAAAGCTTTTAATAATGTAGATTTACCATGATATCCTCCACCTACTATCAGTGTAATACCGTTTTTAATTCCCATGCCACGAATTCTGCCATGACTTTTTGTATTAAATTCTACTTCTAGATCTCTTGGCGATGTAAATTCTATACCACCTTTAAGTGCTTTTGTAGACACTCCACTCTCTCTAGGCAATATCGATCCATTAGCTACGAATGCAACTAGCCCTCTAGTTGTGAGTGACCTTCTTATGTATTCTTGATCCTCTACAAGGGTTACTCTACTTATTAATCTTTTACTATCCATATTTTTATATATTAAAGTTTTTTCAACAATGTTTGGTATAATATTATATAGAATTTTCTCAAGTTCTCGAGCTAGTACACTTCGCCCTCTTGCTGGAAATCCAACATAAAATCTAGCTTCTATTTTATCCTGCTCTATAATTATTGAAGTTCTATCTAATATTTCCTGTGGACATTTACTTATTTCTATTAATCCACTCTTCCCAGACCCAAAAACCTTCTGCGAATATTTGTTTATATTATAATGAAATTCTCTTGTTAAAAAATCGGCTACTGCAATGTTTTTAATTTTATTATCAAAAATTTCTTTTGGAAACTTAGAACTATTCTGATCTACTACTATTCTAATCCTTGATGGTGATGCAAAGGGATCACCTTGAACATGATCTATGCAAAGCACAAAACTTCCAAAATCATACTCTCCCTCTAAATCTTTATACATCCTATAGCTTTTCCCATCAATTTTCTCTATTTGCATTTTTAATGTTTCCGAATTTTTCATATAACTCCCCTTTTATTTTATATAAAGTCATGTTTTGAATTTAAAAAAATAACTCTATTTATTGTATCAAAAGCATCTTAATTTTGCAAAATCAATTAGCTCATAAAACTTTAAAAGATAGAAACAATCCCATTAGAGCAATTAATGGGATTAGCTTCAACAAAAAAACCAATCAAGGTGATTTCTGCTCATCTCGATTGGTTCTTCCAATTTTTTCATTCAATCATGATCTCATATTTACTTAAATTGAATATTCTAATGTTTCATCTACACTATCACTAAATCTTATAGTTCTATATTTAGTAAACTCTAACCACTTGTTTGCAAACTTCTCATTCATAACTTTTTTATATTCATTCTTATATGCTACTAAATCCTTATTCGATGTTAGTTTAACACCAAATCCTTTTTCATTTATAATAACTATAGATTCATATGTGTAGTTTTCTACTGATATAATATCTATTAACTTACCATTTCTTATTTTAGAAGCAAGACCTGCATTTAATGCTATTACATCAAAATCTTTTGTATATTCATAACTTGATCCAAGGAAAGGTACATTATCCCCAATTTTATATTGGGTAGCCTTTATCAATTCCTTTTTAATTGCTAATGCTTTAATATCAAAATAATATTCATCAAAACAATTGATAGTAAATTTAAGCTTATCTTTACTAAAGGTAGTTTCTATAGCTCCTATAGACTCAGCCACCCCTGAAATAATTCCACCGCCGCATACATCATAACCATCTACTATTACAAATCTACCAGTATTTTGGTTATCTGCAAATTTATCAAAACATATTTTTTCCTTTGTCCTTATAGTAACTTCAGCTACATCATTAGTTTTGGCCTCAGTTGCATCAACATATGTTCCTATAGTACTTGCATCTATTACTTTATTAAAAGCTACAATTTCACATTCAACTTCTTGGGTTACAAGTTTTATCTTATATTTTTTGCCTTTTACTAAACTTTTTTTTCCCATCCAAAATATATTAGTTGTAAATACATCAGCAATAATAGGAGCGTTATTAATGTGCGAAATTATTTCTCCTCTTTTATTGAAAAACTCATCTTCAAGAGTAATTCCCACTGACATTCCTGCACTTACTCTACTTACCCTATCTTTTTCTACAAATGCTTCTATACTTTTAACTTTTGTAGTTCTATTTGATGGTGAAATAAGAATTTCATCACCAACCTTAAGCGTACCCGCTTCTATTCTTCCTGCAATTATACGTCTGTTATCAAATTTATATACATCTTGAATTGGAAATCTTAACGGCTTTGCTTCTAATCCCTCTTCTTGAGTAAATAAATCTAATGATTCAAGTACGGTTTCTCCGGTGTACCAAGATAATTTATCTGATTTTGAAGTTAAGTTTTCACCATAAAATGCTGAAATAGGAATATAGCTCATTGGATGTACATTTAACTTTTTTAGGAAAGCATTCATTTCATTTTTTATAACATTAAATTTTTCCTGGCTGTAATCTATAAGATCCATTTTATTAACTACAACACACACCTGCTTTATACCAAGTAGTGATAATATATAACCATGTCTTTTAGATTGTTCTTGTATTCCCTCTTTAGCATCTATTATAAGTAGTGCAGCTTCAGCACTAGCTGCTCCTGTAATCATATTTTTAAGAAATTCTATATGTCCTGGTGCATCTATAATTACATAATCCCTTTTGTCCGTATGAAATTGAAGTGAAGTTGTATCTATTGTTATACCTTGTTTTTGTTCCTCTTCAAAAGCATCTAATAGGTAAGCATATTCAAAAGGTTTACCGGTTTCTTTAGCAATTCTTTTAACTTTTTCAATTGCACCTTCTGGTAATGATTTTGTATCATACAATAATCTTCCAATTACTGTAGACTTACCGTGATCTACGTGTCCTACTGCAACTATTCTTAATTGTTCTCTTGTATTTTCCATTAGTAATAAACCCCTCCCTTACATGTAACCATCTTTACGAAGTTTTTGCATAGCATAAGCATCCTCTTGATCTTGAGCCCTGCCTGCTCTTTCTCCTGTTGTAGTAACCTTTAGCTCTTCAATTATCTGATCAATTGTTGTTGCATTAGACTTTATCTTGCCTGTACACTCAGCACATCCAAGGCTTCTATATCTCTCACCGTTTTTTGCAAAATACAAATCTATAAGCGGTATTTTTTCTCTTTGTATATATGACCATATATCAATTTCATTCCAATGAAGTATAGGATGAACCCTTATATGATTTCCTTTTGGAAAATCAGTTTTAAATTGATCCCAAAGTTCTGGAGCTTGATTAGTGTAGTCCCATTCGGAATCCTTATTTCTTTCACTAAATACTCGTTCCTTAGACCTAGAACCTTCCTCGTCACTTCTAATTCCAAGAATCAATCCATCAAATTCATATTTAGTAACCACTTGTTGAAGGCCATCTGTTTTTAGTGCCTTGCAACAAACTAGTCTTCCTTTATCTGGTCCCATACCTGCGTCGATTGCCTCTTGATTTGTATGCACTATAAGGTCGATATTAAACTCTTTAGCAATTTTATCTCTGTATTCGATCATGGCAGGAATTTTATGTTTTGTGTCTACATGAATAAATGGAAAAGGAGAATGTCCGAAAAATGCCTTCTTCGATAACCACAATAATACTGTTGAATCCTTACCTATTGACCATAACATTCCAAGTTTACCTAATTTCTTATAAGATTCTCTTAATATGAAAATACTTTCTGCTTCTAATTCATCTAAATGATCCATAATTTAACCTCCCTAATATTTATTACCTTCAGTTTCATTTGTTGTAATGATTATCTCGACCTTATTTGGCTTAAAGATGTGCCAATGAAGAAGATTTTTTTCTTTTTTAGTATTTAAGTAAGTTCCTTTGCCACCAATATCGACGCCCAGATAATAATTTATAGCCTGGACTGGACATTCTTTAAGACAGGCAGTACAACCCCAACACTCATCAGGGTATTTAATAAAAGCCTTCTCTTCATCATTTTTAAATATAAGATTTCCAGGGCAAGTATTAAGACATTTACCACAACCCACGCATTTTTGTAAATCTATTTTAATGCTCATAAACTTCATCTCGCTTTACTAAGTTTCTAAAGACAACCTGAACCGTGCCTTCCTTATATATAGTATTTACATACTTAAGCAAGTTTTCGTCTTTTTCCTTGAAATCTGCATTTTCACCATAACATTTCCAGCGAGTTTCTTTCCTTGCTAAAAGGTGAACTATTAAAACTTTACAGACATATAGTCTATCAATAACTTCGTATATTTGAAGTAGTTCTCGCATATCTTTAGCACTTAAATTATTTGAAAGAACTAAAAGTTCTTCTATTTTTTTGCTAGCAATTTGTAACTTAGAAGAATTAAAAACATAATTCTTAGATATACCACCTGCATATTCATCCATTACCTTTTGCATAGCCTCTTCAATACCATTTATAGAAAATAAGCTATCCTTATTAGAAAGAAAAGTTTCTAATAATTTTATTTTAGATGAAATTTTTTCATCATCAATTTTCTTATTTTTCTTGTTTTCTATAAATTCAATTGCCGCACAAGCTGCAATTTCACCTTCTACGAAACAACCAGTCACATATTTTTTAGGACTTCCTCCAGCAACGTCTCCCGCTGCATATAAGCCGGAAATAGTTGAAGCTCTTTTTGTATCCACCCAATATCCACTAGCTGCATGTCCACCAACTATATAAGGTTCTGTACCTTCTATCTCAAGGTTCTCCATGCTTGGTCCAATACCATCTTCAATCCACTTCAAAGTCTGAGCTGGTGCCATATTAAGATACGCCTTATAAAGTTCTTCCTCAGTTTCATCTGAAATGCCTTTTGTTTTCAAATAACAAGGTCCATGGCCTTTACTATTCTCTTCTACAGTTGCAAATAATCTTATAGCCGTTAATTGTTTTCCATAATTTTTTACATATTCATCTCCACTAGCATTAACTTGCCTTGCACCAATACCTTGAGCCACTGTACCTGTTGGTGCTATAGTATCTTTACACCTTAAAGCAATAAATCTCATTTCAAAAGAGGTCATTTCAGCTCCGGCTCTTATACCCATAGCATAACCCGCCCCAGTATTAAAAGGCGAATACCACATCTTATGTTTAGAAAAGCCAGGATTATTGGGTTTATATAGACCAGACGCTCCTCCGGTAGTACAAATTACAGCTTTCGAATAAATCACATAAAATATGTTTTCTTGTATATGAAAACCATAAGCACCAATAACCACATCATCTTTAACAATGTAATCTATTATATTTACATTGTTTAAAACATTTACATTTTGCTTTAAATTGACCTCATTTGCAAGAAGTGGCTTTATGTTTTCTCCGTTAATTTTAATACTTCGTTTGCCTCGAGTCACATATTCACCCTCTGAATCTTTTAAAATAGTAAGTCCTATACTCTCCATGTGTTTTGTAACCTTAGTTAGATTCTTAGCTATGGAATATACTAAATCTTCTCTTATTATACCCTCAGCTTCATTTTTAACATAATCTACAAATTCTTCTGGGGTATGACCTTTATTAATGTAGGCATTTATTGCATTTACTCCTGCAGCTAAACACCCACTTCTTCTAATATTAGCCTTGTCTGCTACAATAATATTAATATCTTCCTTCTTACTTAATGTTAATGCTGCATAACATCCAGCGGTGCCTCCACCAACTACTAATACATCTGTTTCTAATATTTTTGTTTTAAGCCTCATTATATCCTCCTATCTAAGATATCTAAAATAAAACAGCTATAAATATATTATTCTATTTTAGATACCTACCTTTAAATAGTCCAATATTTGATCTACACATTGATCTACTGTTTTTTCCTTTGTGTTTACAACAATTTCAGGATTTTCAGGTTTTTCATAAGGAGCAGATATACCTGTAAATTCTTTAATCAAGCCTTTTCTTGCCTTTTTATATAAATTTTTAGGATCTCTTTTTTCGCATTCATCTAAGGGGCAATCAATAAATACTTCAATAAAGTCATCGCCTATTGTTTTACGTGCCATTTCACGATTCACCTTTAATGGAGATATGAAACAAGCAATGGTTATTAATCCTGAATCTACAAACAATTTTCCAATTTCGCTAATTCGCCTAATATTTTCATTTCTATCTTCCTTTGAAAACCCAAGATCCGAGTTTATACCTAGGCGAATATTATCTCCATCTAATAGATAGGTTGCTTTACCCATTTCATTTAATCTTATATCTAAAGCATTTGCTACTGTTGACTTTCCAGAACCTGATAACCCAGTAAGCCATAATAACCTTGATTTTTGTGATAATAGATTTTCGCGCTCATCTCGAGTTACAAAAGTATCATGCCAGGTAAGATTTTCTATGCTCATTTATATTAACCTCCATCACTATTATAAAACTATGCCCTATCAAGGCCCCATTTATGTCTCATATTTATCTCGAGTCTTGAAAAAACAAGTTTGTCAACGAATAGTCCAAGAATTATTATTACTATCATTACGGCTACAACTTGGCTAATGTCTGCAAGATCACGCCCTACCATAAGCACTTGACCAAGACCCTTTGTTGACGATAACATTTCTCCTGCCATCAAAGCCCTCCATGCAAATGACCAACCCTGCTTAAGTCCACTAACTATATCAGGTAATGCTGCAGGCAAAATAACATGGGTATAAACCTTACTACCCTTTGCACCCATTGTTTTTGCTGCTCTTATATATAATGGATTTACATTTTGTATTGCATATTTAACTGATATTGCCACTGCGAATGTTGAACCAATTGCAATTACGAAAATAATTGAAATCTCACTAAGACCAAACCAAAGAATAGCAAAAGGCAACCAGCAAATACTTGGTAAAGTTTGTAGTCCTAAAATTAATGGTCCTAGATTTTCATCTAAATACTTGAATTTAGCAATTGTAAGTCCTAACGTCAACCCTATTATTACTGATATAAAATATCCAACTACAATTCTCTTTAAACTTGCAACAATAGCTATTCCTATTGTGTTATCTTTTATAAGTGAAAGTAAAGTACCAAAAACGTCAAAAGGTGATGGGAAAATATATGGTTTCCAAATTTTAAAAATATCAACACCTAGCTTATAAATCCCCTCCCATATCATTATCAGGAGTATATAGAACAGTATTTTCTTCAATATTCCAATCACCATCGTATTCTGCTTTTGCAACCTTCTCCACCTCCTCTTTTAATGCTTTCATTATCTTAGATGTATAATAAGCTATATCAGAACTTTCCATTTCCCTAGGCCTTGCAAGTTCTATCCTAAATTCTTGTTTTATTCTACCAGGATTAGCTGCCATAACTACAACTCTATTAGCCAAATAAACTGCTTCTTCTGCATTATGGGTAATAAAAATAATTGTTTTTTTTGTATTTACCCATATTCGTTGCAACTCTTGTTGCAGCATCATTTTAGTCTGACTGTCAAGGGCAGCAAAAGGTTCATCCATTAGCAGTATTTCAGAATCAAGAGATAGTGCACGGGCAAGAGCTACTCTTTGCTTCATTCCACCTGATAACTCATAAACATAAGAATCTTGAAATTTTGATAAATGTACCATTTTTAAATAATGAATAGCCTTCTTATATCTATCTTCCTTAGGCATTCCAGCCATCTTCATGCCAAACTCTACATTATCTATTACCTTAAGCCATGGAAATAATGCAGCTTCCTGAAACATCACTGTTCTATCAGGCCCAGGACCTGTTATTTCATTACCATTAAGTAGTACAACACCTGTGGTTGCTTTTTCAAGTCCTGCTAAAATATTTAGTAAAGTTGATTTTCCACAACCAGATGGACCTAATATGCATACAAAGTCACCCTTTGTAATTTCTAAATTGAAATTTTCAAGTGTACTTGTTTTCTTATGCTTTGAAATAAACTCCTTACTAACGTCCTTAACTATAAGACTCAAACTTATCACCTCTTTTATTTGATTTGAACTTGACCTTTTTCTTTTAAAACCTTATTTAGAATTGTTAGGTTAAACAAATTCTTTGTGTCCGGATTCAATCTTAAGAACCCTTCTTGAAGTGAAAATTTAACAAAATCTAAAACAGAATCCTTTTCTGGATTATTTGTAACTGTTAATCTATTGAACGCAGCATCTAAAACATCTTTTTCTATTCCTTTTTTTGTTAGCTCAGTAATCTGCTTATTAACAATTAATTTAGAACTACCTGGATTCTTATTAATATAAGTAGTAGCTTCTACATGTGCTTTAATAAAATTTTTAACAATCAATGGATGATCCTTTAAAAATTCTGTTCTCACAACTACTACAGCTGTCGTATATTTTCCTTGCATAAATAAGTCTTTGTAATCCAAGATAATATTCGATCTTGCCTCTTTAATAAGTCTTGATCCCCAAGGTTCAGGTACTAATGCAGCATCTATGTCACCTTTTTTTAATAATGATAAAATGTCAGCATTTGATGCTTGCCTTACTTCAACTGTTCCACCCTTTATTTTATCCTTAAGTCCATTTTCAGACATTATGTTCCTAAGTGTTAAATCTTGAGTATTTCCAAACTGTGGAACTGCAATTTTTTTGCCACTCAAATCCTTTAAATTCTTAATAACCATTCCTTTTTTAGATACGAATATTGCACCTGCATCCGTTGCACCTGCAATAATTTGAATATCTCCCTTAGATTTTGCATATCCATTTATAGCAGGGCCAGGCCCAATATATGCAATATCAATAGCTTTTGCAAACAATGCTTCTACTTCTGCAGGTCCTGCATTAAATAATTTCCACACTAATTTGTTTTTCGTTCCAATAGCCTTTTGAAAGCTACCTTGTTCACGTCCTACAAGAGCTTGCGAATGGGTGATATTTGGGAAATATCCAACCCTAACATCAACATTCTTATTTACCACTTTTTTTGAACACCCAGCTAATCCAGCAATAATTAAAATACCTGCTAGTATTGCCCCTGAAATTTTAAATTTCTTTGAATTTTCCAATGTGGGCCTCCTACTAAAATTAGTTATATTGAAATATTCAATATAATATATATTTTAAATAATACATATCTTCAATAGATTAATATTTTCTTTCACAACTATTCCCTTCTACATAATAATAACTTTCAACTTTTAACTATTTTGTCAGAAGTATTTAATTAGATATAATTTATAAAGTATTCTTCTAAACCAATCATACCTTTCCTATAGGTTAGGTGTATATTATCATTAGTTTAATCAATTGTCAACAATTACATTACTTACACTATTTTATTGTTTTCCATAGAATATACCAAATAATAATGGTAATACTATATTAAATAAGTAACTTAAAAAAAATTCAATATTTAACGTAGTTTTGATAACTATGTATTGAAATGTTTGTATTTATATGGTATTATATTAATATAGAATAAGTAATATAATTTAGTTTTATGGAGGTATATTATGGAAGTTAAAGATAGCTACATTATAGTAGCATATGGTGATTCTATTACAAAGGGTGTTATTTACGATGATAAAAAATCTAGATATGCAACTTTAAAAGAAAATTTTACAAGTATTGTTGAGAATAAAATAAAAGGTCCTGTGTACAACGCAGGTAAATTTGGTAATACAATTATACGTGGAGCACTTAAAATGTACAATGATGTGATTAAAAAATCTCCTGATATGGTTTTAGTAGAGTTTGGTGGTAATGATTGCGATTATAAATGGGATGAAATCGCCAAAAATCCAGAAATGGAATATAAACCAAACACTGATATATCTACTTTTCGCGAAACATTACTTTCAATGGTTGATACGCTAAAGAATAATCACATAATACCTGTACTTTTGACTTTGCCTCCACTTGATCCTTTAAAGTATTTTAACTGGATTTCAAAGGAAAATATTACTTCTGAAAAAAATATTTTACATTGGCTCGGAACGAAGGATAGACTTTTTACTTGGCACAATTCATATAGTAAAATGATTTCTCAGGTAGCTAAAGAAACTGGTACTGTACTTATTGATGTTCGTTCTGAATTTTTAAAGCATAGTGATTACACTCAGTTTTTATGCAAAGATGGAATACATCCAAATGTAGAGGGTCAATCATTAATAGCAACTGTTATATTAAACTTTATAAAAGAAAATTATGATTTTTTATTAGAAAGTTAAAAGAATAAATTTACTTGATAAACTTTTTAGAAAAATCAGACATAATAATACAGTCTCTTTCCTTGGCAACAATCATTGAAATTTATTTTCAATGATTGTTGCTTTTATTATTAGACAATAAAAACACTTATATTAGTAAATTTCTTATCAATAGTCTGTAAATTGTTAATTTTGACTCATTAAAAAATCTAACTTGCAAAATCATAGAATCGTGGTACAATTTATATTATTAGTTTATAAAAATAGAAGGGGGTAATATTGTGAATAATAGCATTGGTTATCCTGAAAAGCAGGGGTTATATGATCCTGCTAATGAAAAAGATAATTGTGGCGTTGGCTTTGTAGTGAATGTCAGAGGCGAAAAAACCAACGGTATTATAAAAAAAGGGCTAAAGGTTCTTGTGAATTTAACCCATAGAGGTGCAGTAGGTGCAGATCCTAAAACTGGGGATGGTGCAGGTATACTCGTTCAAATTCCAGATGAATTTTTTAGAATTAGTTGTGACAATTTAGGACTTGAATTACCTAGAATCGGGAAATACGCTGTAGGAATGACTTTTTTACCAAAAGAACCGGCGTTAAGATTTCAATGTGAAGGAATATTCGAGAGAATTGCAGAAGAAGAAGGACAAAAAATAATAGGCTGGAGATCTGTCCCAGTTGATAGCAGAAACATTGGTGACACAGCAAAAGGAACCGAACCTATTATAAGACAAATATTTATAGGGTCGACTTTTAGAGATGAATCACTTTCAGAAGATGAACTGCAAGAAGAATTTGAAAGAAGACTTTATATTATAAGAAAAAGAGCTGAAAGTGAAGTAATTAAATTAGTTAATAGAAATACAGAATATTTCTATATCTGTAGTCTTTCTAGCAGAACAATTGTTTACAAAGGACTTTTACTTGCTGACCAAATAAAGGGTTTTTACATTGATTTACAAGACATAAATTTTAAAAGTGCTCTTTGTCTTGTTCATCAAAGATATAGTACAAACACCTTTCCAACGTGGGATTTAGCTCAACCTTTTAGATATTTGGCTCATAATGGAGAAATAAACACTATTCGTGGGAATCGAAACTGGATGAATGCACGAGAAGGAATAATAAAATCTAAGGTGTACGGAGAAAATCTTAAGAAGTTATTCCCAATTATTAGTCCTAATGGTAGTGACTCAGCTTCGTTAGATAACATGTTAGAACTATTAAAAATGGATGGAAGATCTCTACCTCATAGTTTAATGATGTTGATTCCTGAAGTTTGGACTACAAACGATGATATGAAAGATTATAAAAAATCATTTTACGAATATCATGGATCTCTCATTGAACCTTGGGATGGACCAGCCGTTGTTGCATTTACAGATGGAATTCGAATAGGTGCAACCCTTGATAGAAATGGACTTAGACCTGCAAGATATGTAATAACAAAGGATGGTTTTGCTGTTCTTGCATCTGAAGCTGGAGTACTTAAATTTAAACCAGAAGATATCAAAAAAAAGGGCAAACTTCAACCGGGAAAGATGTTCCTAATTGATACTAATGAAGGACGAATAATTACAGACGACGAAATAAAAAAAACAGTTTGTACAAATAAGCCATATGGTGAGATGGTTTTAAAAAACAAACTATATCTAGAAGATTTTGAAGGTGTAGTTGATGAAATTATAATAGATAAAGATATTTTAAAAGAGAAACAGCAAGCATTTGGTTATACTCTAGAAGATTTAAAACTTATTTTGTCTCCAATGGCAAAAGACGGGAAGGAACCTATCGGTTCTATGGGAAACGATACTCCACTGGCTGTTTTATCTAACAAACCACAACTTTTATTTGCTTATTTTAAGCAACTTTTTGCACAAGTTACCAATCCTCCAATTGATTCAATTAGAGAAAAAATGGTAATGTCTTTAATGAACTATGTTGGCTCTCAGTATAATGTTTTAAATCAGGATTCTAATAACAATCCATTTATTGAAATAAGTAGACCCCTTTTAACTAATTTGGAAATGGCTAAAATTAAGAATTTAAAAGATAATGCTTTTAAAACAACAACAATTCCTATAACTTTTAAGGCAGATACTGGCATTGAAGGTTTTAAAATGGCACTTGATAAAATTTGTGAAAGAGCATCTGCAAGAATTAAAGAAGGATATAACATTATCGTTCTTAGTGATAGATTAGTAGATTCTTACGATGCTGCCATCCCAAGTTTACTTGCATTATCTGCTGTACAACAACATTTAACAAGGGAAAAAACCAGAACCTTTGTTTCTTTAATAGTTGAAACAGGAGAAGCAAGAGAAACTATGCATTTTGCATTACTAATTGGTTATGGTGCAACTGGTGTTAACCCATACCTTGCATTTAAATCAATTGATAATATTATAAATGAGGGTGACATAGAAAATATTTCAATAGAAAAAGCCCATGAGAACTATATACATGCTATATCACAAGGTCTTTTAAAGATACTATCAAAGATGGGAATATCAACTATTCAAAGTTATCATGGAGCACAAATTTTTGATGCAGTTGGCTTAAACTCTAAGTTTCTACAAAAATACTTTGGAGGAACACCCTCTAGAATAGGTGGAATCGGTATTGAAACTGTGGCAAAAGAAGTATTAATAAGACATAAAAATGCCTTTAACAAGTTAAGGAAACCCATAGCTGAACTAGATGTGGGTGGATTATATTCTTGGAGAAAAGAAGGGGAATATCACTTATTTAACCCTGATACAATATATAAACTTCAAGTAGCTGCAAGAACTAATGATTATAAATTATATAAGGAATACTCAAAGAACATAAATGATCAGGACAAACATTTATGCACAATTAGAGGATTATTTGAACTTAATTATGGGAATGAAATTCCAATAGAACAGGTAGAACCTATTAGTGAAATAGTTAAGCGTTTCTGCTCAGGTGCAATGTCATTTGGATCTATTAGTAAGGAAGCTCATGAAACTATGGCTATAGCTATGAATAGACTTGGTGGCAAAAGCAACACTGGCGAAGGTGGAGAAGATCCTGAAAGATTCAAGGTTGATCAGAATGGAGATTTAAGACGAAGTGCAATTAAACAAATAGCTTCCGCTAGATTTGGGGTTACAACTGAATACCTCGTTAATGCAGATGAATTACAAATTAAGATAGCTCAAGGAGCAAAGCCTGGTGAAGGTGGTCAACTACCTGGTAAAAAAGTTGATGTTAATATCGCAAGGCTTAGGCATTCAACACCTGGAATTGATTTAATATCACCTCCACCTCATCATGATATATACTCAATTGAAGATTTAGCTCAGCTTATTTATGATTTAAAGAGTGTAAATCCTCATGCACGAATAAGTACAAAGTTAGTTTCTGAATTAGGTGTTGGAACAATAGCTGCTGGAGTTGTTAAAGCACATTCAGATGCTATAGTTATAAGTGGTCATGATGGTGGAACCGGCGCTTCTCCCCTATCATCTATTAAACATGCAGGACTTCCTTGGGAGCTTGGACTTGCTGAGACTCAACAAGTACTTTTATTAAATAATTTAAGAAGCAGAGTAACAGTTCAAACTGATGGTCAGCTTAAAACTGGTCGTGATGTTGTTATCGCTGCACTTCTTGGAGCAGAAGAATTTGGATTTGCAACTACAGCGCTTGTAGTACTCGGTTGTACTATGCTAAGAAATTGTCACTTAAACACTTGTGATATGGGTATAGCTACTCAAGACCCAAAGCTTCGTAAGAATTTCAAGGGCAAACCTGAATATGTTGTAAACTTCTTTACCTTTATTGCAATGGAAATAAGGGAATATATGGCAAAAATTGGATTTAGGACTATGAATGAAATGGTAGGTAGAGTGGATAAAATTAGTCCTAAAAAAGCTATCACTCATTGGAAAGCAAAAAATCTAGATTTATCAAATATTTTATATAAACCTGATATGCCAAAAAGAATTAAACGTTACTGTGTAATTGCGCAGAATCATGGTTTAGACAATTCTTTAGATTATAAACTTATTGAAATGGCAAAAGAATCTTTAGAAAATGGAAGAAAAAGCACCTTTAACTTAGAAATTGAAAATGTTAATCGTTCTGTTGGTGCAATGTTAAGTGGAAGAATTGCTATGAAATATGGTGCTGCTGGGCTTCCAGATGACACAATAACATTAAATTTTGTTGGAGCTGCCGGTCAAAGTTTCGGAGCATTTGGTGCTAATGGGTTAACATTAAAATTAGTGGGAGATGCAAATGATTATGTTGGAAAAGGATTATCTGGTGCTAAAATTATAGTAAAGACACCAGAAAATTGTACCTTTATTCAAGATGAAAACTTCATTGCTGGTAACACTATTCTTTACGGAGCAACTTCTGGTAAATTATTTATAAACGGACTTGTAGGTGAACGTTTTGCAGTAAGAAATTCAGGAGCTGAGGCTGTAGCCGAAGGAATTGGAGATCACGGTTGTGAATATATGACTGGTGGAGTTGTAGTTATTATTGGAATAACAGGCAGAAACTTTGGAGCTGGAATGAGCGGCGGTATTGCATATGTTATAGATGAGAATGAAACTTTTAAATCAAAATGTAATATGGAAATGATTGAAGTTGAATCAATAATCTCAAAATCAGATCTAGATCAGCTTTATTCAATAATAAAAGAACATTTCGATGCTACTAACAGTAACAAGGCTAATATAATTTTAAATAATTGGAATGAATATAAATTAAAGTTTAAGAAAGTAATTCCAACCGCTTATAAAGCAATATTAGAAGGTAAATAGAAGATATAGAACTGTTCCTCTTTACTTAGAACAGTTCATACTTTTCAATTTTGGAGGTGTTAAATTTGGGAAAATTGCAAGGTTTCAGAGAATTCAAAAGAGAAACTGCAAAAAAACGCCCTGTTAAAGATAGAATTAAGGACTCTAAAGAATTATTCATTAAATTCCCAGTTGATAAATTACGTCAACAAGGTGCAAGGTGCATGGAGTGTGGCGTCCCCTTTTGTAACTGGGGCTGTCCTCTTGGAAACTTAATTCCAGATTGGAATGACATGGTATATAAAAAGAAATGGGAAAAAGCATATGATAGACTAACGCTTACAAATAATTTTCCAGAATTCACAGGCAGAATTTGCCCTGCTCCTTGTGAAGGTTCATGCACATTAGGTGTTAATAGAGATCCTATCGCAATAAAGGAAATTGAATTAAATATTATTGAAAAAGCATTTGAAGAAGGATGGACAAACCCACTCGAACCGAGGGTAAGAACTGGTAAAAAAGTTGCTATAATTGGTTCTGGTCCATCAGGTCTTGCCGCAGCTGCCGAACTTAATTCAGTAGGACATGATGTAACTGTATTTGAGAGGGACGACGAAATAGGTGGGCTTTTGCGTTATGGTATACCAGATTTCAAATTAGATAAAAGTATAGTCGAGAGACGTGTTAATTTTATGAAGGAAGAAGGCGTTAATTTTAAAACTAACGTAAATGTTGGCGTAGATTATTCTGCAAAAGATCTTTTAGCGCAGTTTGATGCTGTGGCTTTAACCGGTGGAAGTACAATCCCTCGTGATTTGAAGGTCGAAGGACGTAATCTTAAAGGTGTACACTTTGCTATGGATTATCTGAAACAACAAAATAAAAGAGTTTCGGGCAAAGAACTAGAAACTACCGAAATAAATGCTAAAGACAAAGTAGTACTAGTACTAGGTGGTGGGGATACAGGTTCTGATTGCATAGGCACAGCTATTAGGCAAGGTGCTAAGAGTGTATACCAGTATGAAATTATGCCAAAACCTCCTATTGATCGTGATGATTCAATGCCATGGCCAACATATCCTAGAACATTAAAAACTACAACTTCTCATGAAGAAGGTTGTAATCGTGATTGGAATGTTACTACAAGAAAATTTACTGGTGAAGGTGGCATTGTCAATACACTTCATGCTTCTAGAGTGGAATGGACACATACTGAAAAAGGGATGCAAATGATTGAAATACCAGGATCAGAATTTGAGCTAAAAGTTGACCTAGTTATTTTAGCTATGGGTTTTTTACATCCACAACATGAAGGCTTGCTTACTGATCTAGGTTTAGATTTTGATATCCGTGGCAATGTAATTGTAGATGATGATTATATGACTAAAACTAAAGGTGTTTTTGCTGCTGGCGACATGAAAAAAGGTCAATCATTAGTTGTTTGGGCAATATATGAGGGTCGTTTAGTTACTAAAAATATTGATGAATACTTAATGGGAGAAACTTCATTAAGAGGATAAAAAACAACTAAGAGTGCGTGGACTATGAAATTTCTCCTGCGTGACTACAAATAAGAGCTTGAAACGTGAAAATCCATCAATTAATTCTAATCTTTTGCCAATATAAATTTCTCTAGCACTCACATTCGGCTTACAGCCGGTTCGCTAGCCTTCCTTACAGAAGGCTCACGTGAGTTTTATATTGGCAAAAGAAGAATTACTAAATGGATTTTCAATGTTTCTGCTCTTCTTATTTGGAGTCACTTCCGGAGAAACTTCCTAGGACTGCACTATTATTTTCACACTTTCTTTAATACTAGCACTGTTCTGCTTGGTATATTTATTATAATTCCATTATTACCAATTTTTTCTTGCAACGCATTGGAGTGATAAATATAATTAGTATTAATCCTTTTCTGTCCACCAAACATAACTTCATCGCTATTAAAAACAACCTTATAATCACCATTTTCAGAAGTCGGAAGCTCATACCTTGGGAAAGAACAAGACGGATTAAAATTAAATAGAAATATGAGTCCTGCCTTTCTGAAAGCAAGCAGTTTAAGTTTCTCATCAGTCCAAAGATTTTGTAGATCAGTGGCACTTAAAACATTATAATGTTTTATAAATTTTATCATATCTCTATCAAAATTAGATAAATACTCATACTTAAGATCCTTGTTTTCCATCAGACTCCATTGCCTTCTTGCATATTTATAGCTCCAATTATTGCCTTCTCTTGGGAAATCAATCCATTCCGGATGACCAAACTCATTGCCCATAAAATTCAAATATCCTTCTCCACCTAAAGTTATAGTGAAAAATTTAATAAGCTTATCCAGTTCCATTGCTCGATTTATTATTAAATTATCATCATCTTTGAGCATATGTGAATACATTTCCTTACCGGCGAGCCTAAACATTATTGTTTTATCACCTACAAGGGCCTGATCATGTGATTCAGAATAACCTATATTTTTCTCCATAGGCCTCCTACTAGTTAATTCATGCCATAATTGATTCATACTCCATTTTTCATCAGGTAACTCTTTTAATATTTTCACCCAAAGATCAGGTACCCCCATAGATAAGCGATAATCAAAACCTATACCACCAAAACTTACTGGTATACACATTCCAGGCATACCACTCATATCCTCAGCTATTGTTACTGCTGTAGGATTAATTTCACGAATTAGATCATTTGCAAATTGAAGATAAGTAATTGCTTCTATATCAGTCTCCATACTAAAATATTTACTGTAGTCTGTAAATGCTACGCCTAATCCTTGGTGATGGTATAGCATCGATGACACACCATCAAATCTATAACCATCAAAATGGTATTCAGTAAGCCAAAACTTAATATTAGATAAAAGAAAATGAATAACCTCCGGTTTTCCATAATTAAATAGTTTTGTACCCCAAGCTGGATGATTTCCTTTAATACCAGCATGGAAAAATTGATAATCAGTTCCGTCGAACTCATTAATACCCTCAGCTATATTCTTAATTGAATGAGAATGTACTAAATCAAGTAAAACTGCAATTCCCATTTTATGAGCCGTATTAATCAAGGTTTTTAAATCCTCTGGAGTACCAAACCATGAAGAAACTGCATAAAAATTAGATACTTGATAACCGAATGAAGCATAATAAGGATGTTGCATAATTGCCATAAGTTGCAATGTATTATAACCCTCAGCCTTTATCCTTGGAAGCATATTTTCTGTAAACTCATTAAAAGTACCAATGCCCTCTTTTTCCTGTGCCATCCCAACATGAGCCTCATATATAAATAATGATTTCTCACTTTTAATATGGAAATCGCTATCCTGCCAAATGAAATCATTATCGGGCTGCCAAATTTGGCCTACAAAATCATGAGTAATAGGGTCTTGAACTGTCCGCTTAATATAAAGTGGAATTCTATCTCTTGATTTCCCATTAGCCTCTACTCTTACCTTAACAAAAGACATATGTTTAAGAGCTCGCGATCCTTTCAAGAAAATTTCCCAATTTCCATTTTCTTTTTTTTGCATTGGATGTGTGTGTGGATCCCAATAATTAAAGTCACCAATCAAATAAAGAGCATCAGCATTAGGCGCCCATTCTCTATAAATCCATCCATCCTTCATTAAATGAAAGCCATAATATAATTCACCATTTGCAAAAGAATTAAAACTTTGTTTATACCCTAGCAATTTTTTCTTAGAAGATGAATATGCGTTCATTCTAAGTTTAATATCGCTTTCATACGGTTTAAGGTATGGATCGATATCCATTATTTTAATGTGTTCATTTTTGTTATCCTCCATAAAAAAATCACTTCCTATTCATAGTTTTTTATATACAAAATATATTATACCTAATATATTAAATTCGACTAAATATTGTAAAATCCTTTGTTTTTTAAAAAATAAATAGGATAACTTAAAAAAAGCAGCATTACATGATATAACATCATGTAAGCTGCTATTTATAACTATTATTTAATGGAACTCATAGCTCCCTCAATATCACCTAATATGTCTTCAATATCTTCAATTCCAACAGAAAGTCTAAGCAAATCATCGTAAACTCCCATTTGCTCCTTTTCATCAAAAGTGTTACTGGCACATATTGTTGAAGCAGGATGAATAATTAATGTTTTAGTGTCTCCAATATTCGTAATGTTTAATATCATTTTCAAGTTATTAATAAACTTAAAAGCATTCTCTTTACTTCCAAGTCTGAAAGTTAAAACCCCACTAGCTCCATTCTTATAATATTTTTGAGCAATATTATAATATTTAGAACTTGGAAGACTTGGATAATTTACTGATGTTACCTTACTATTACTACTTAAAAATTCAGCAACTGCTAATGTATTTGTGTTATGTTCTCTCATTCTAAGTGCTAATGTTTCAATTCCAGTTAGATTTAAGAAAGCATTAAAGGGTGCAAGTGATGCTCCGATATCTTTTCCTACAGTATTCCTAAGTTTGGCAGTGTACGCCATTTTTCCGAATTTTTTATAGTATTCACTAAAATTCTTATACTTAATATCTTTATATTTACTGCTTCCTCCATCCACTATAATTCCACCAATAGAATTTGAGGTTCCATTTATATATTTAGAAGTTGAATGTATAACAATATCTGCCCCATATTCAATTGGTCTTATAATAAATGGGGTTGTTATCGTAGAATCTACAATAAAAATAATATTATGTTTATTGCAAACCTTAGCTACTTCCTCTATATCGAGTACGTCAAGTTTTGGATTACCTAATGTTTCTCCAAATACTATCTTTGTATTCAGATTTATAACCTTTTCTAACTTTTCTGCCGCATTATGAGCAAACGCATTTGATAAATGCAAAGGTGTATTAGTTGCTCCTGTTTCATCTGTTTTTAGATTCCCATGTATCAATTTAGTGTTAAATTTCATATTTACACCTCTGAGTTTATTTTTTTTCAACTACTAGTAAATTGTAACCTTCGAAATTATTGTCAATCAATATTATCTTGTTACCTTCTTTTGAAACACTCAAAGGAACATTTTTTATAGGATCACCATCATCTAAATAAAAGCCTCTTTTTTCACCAGACTTTATTTTAGAAAGTTGAATTTTAACTTTTACAAAATTCATTGGACATGTAACTCCTCTAAAATCAATAACTTCATATTCTTTACTTATAGGCGATTCCTCTAACACATTAATCGATACTTCCTTTGGAAGTGTTATTTCTAATTGTCCATTTAATGATCCATACATTTCTTTTACTTTGTTATAAAGGTATTCAATTTGCTCTGCTTTATTTGTTATATCCATGATATCGCAAAGTTTGTAATCAAGAAGTGTATCGAAAAGTTCCACAACAGATTTATTAACATAACCTGTTTCAACAAAATTTATATTAAATTGTTTGAATATTTCTTTATCCTTTGCTGTATCTATGCCCTTTAATACTAAAAGAGTTCTCGCAGATGACACTGTAGCATCGTACAAATCCTGTGATTCTTTGCTGGATTTATACTTTAAAAGAGAACTCCGCGCATTTGATAAATCAAGTTTTATAACGTCAAAGACTCCTGTACTACATTCACCAGGTCCCCGTCCTTCAATAGAGAATTTCTCACTTGATCCTAAGTCATAATAAAGATCAGGGTTTTCTTTAAATGTTTCCATAGCTCCATATTTATTAGTTAACTCTCTTACATCTTTATCAGTATTATTTAAAAATTCTTCAAAAGACTCATAACCAGATGTTTTTTTAAGTTTAGCAAGCTCTAAAAGGTACATAGGTATCTTCTTTGCAGGAACATCCCCATATACTTCTCCAATTTTAGCAAGGCCATGCCCAACACTACCACCAAATGATACAGTATACGTAGGCATTAGACCATCTTCTGTTCGTTTTGCTCTTCCACTTAAACCTATTTTGCCTATTTGATGACGACCACAGGAATTAGGACATCCCGATATAAAGATTCTAGGAAGTGATCCTTTAATCTCATCAGTATTATCACTAAATTCTTCCTTTATAGCTTGTAATAAGTTTTGTGATAAACAAAGTCCTAATTGACAAGTTGATGCACCAACGCAAGTTACTGAATTATATATGTTAAAATTTGATGAAAAAGGTGCTATTATTTTTAATAATGTTTTTGCATCAATGTCTTTCAAATCTCTTACAAAAAAGCTTTGAGTATTTGCAAGTCTTATAGATATTTCATAATCCAATTTACTAACAAAGTCTAACATTTTTTGAAGGTTTACCGCTTCTAAATTCCCACCTTGAGGATGTACGTAAACAGAGTTATAGCCAATTTGTTTTTGTTGGAATAGAACACTTTCATACATCTTATTAATTTCAGAACTTTCAGCAATTTGCTCATATTTATCAATTATGATATCATCTATTATTAAATCAAGATTTATATCATCTTTTATTCTTATTAGTTCTTCATTAAGCCTTAGTTTGAATTTTTCTTCACCTAGTCTTTCAACAATATACCTTATTCTTGCTTTATGCTTATTGCTTCTATCCCCTTCTTTTTCAAAGAGTTCCTTCATAGCCTGGACATAATATAAAACATCTTTTGCACTAATAAACTCCTCTAGCTTTAGTGATACCTTCGGATTTCCTCCAAAACCACCACCACCGTAAACCTCAAAACCTTTATTTCCATCAACTATCCTTGCGATAAATCCTAAATCAGATATTGTAGCATTTCCAGTGTCGAAAAGACTGTTTGAAAAACCAATTTTATATTTCCTTGGGAGATTCATAGTAGTAGGGTCTTTAAGCAAATAATTAGTAACCTCACTCATATAACTAGTTACGTCAAATACGTCATTAATAGACACTCCTGAAAGAGGAGAACACTCAACATTTCTTACTGTATTACCACCAGTTCCTTTAGTAATTATCCCCACTTCTATAAGGTCCTTCATAATACTATAGACATCTGTAAGCTCAACACTTTGAAACTGAATATCCTGCCTAGAAGTAAAACGCAATAACCCTTTTGCATATTTTTTTGAGATATCACTAATTTTCTTAAATTGCTCTAACGTAATTACTCCACCAGGTATTCTAGTCCTTACCATATAAAAATCTGGAGTTCTTTGCTCATAAACTCCCATAGAAACTCTAAATGCTTTAAATCTAGTAGGATCAAGGTTACCCGCCATATATAAATCTGCTTTTTCTTTGAAATATTCGATAACCTTATAACTTTCTTCAGTAATATTAATCATCCCAAATCACTTCCCTTTGCATAAATTAAATAATTTTGTATTCTAGTTTAAGAACACCATTTTTGTTTATCTTAAATAAGTTAAATACTGGTTCTTCTTTTTCTAATGATAAAATACCATATATTATTTTTGGATCATATGCTAGTCTTATATCTTCCTCCGATGGCCTTGAGGGAGTATATGGATGGGAATGATAATTTCCAATGAACAACATATCATTACCTCTTATTATTTTTATTGTATTAAACTGCTCTTTAGGATCCATTGAAAAATGCTCACTACTTTTATCTAAATTTGTAAGTGGATATGATTTTTTCACATTAATTATATCTTCGCTTTTGCTTCCTGATAAAAAACCACAACATTCATTAGGAAATTCCTTTTTTGCCTGATTTACAATTCTATCTATCTCTAATTTATTAATATATATCATATTAATCACCCATTCAACTTTCCTGTTTTTAAATCACATGATGGATTTGCGTAGTCTATTAAAGTTGTTATAGTAGGATGTTCTCCACAAACTCCACATCGTTTATTATGATTTATTTTTATTTTCTTAAATTCCATCTTTAGTCCATCATAAGTTAGTAAATACCCAGCGAGAGTTTGTCCAAGTCCAAGTATATATTTAATAGCTTCAGTTGCTTGGAGTGTTCCAACAACTCCACCCATTACTCCTAGAACGCCAGCTTCTCTACATGTAGGCACCATTCCCTCTGGTGGTGGTGTTTGAAAAATGCATCTATAACAAGGTGTATTGTTATCTGGAATATAAGTAGTAAGTTGTCCATGAAATCTTATTATCCCAGCATGAGAAAATGGTTTTTTAGCAAGTACACAGGCATCATTTATTAAAAATTTTGCAGCAAAATTATCTGTTCCATCTATTATGAAATCATAATCCTGATCTTTTATAATATTTAAAATGTTTACAGATGTAGCAAATTCATTATACGTAATGACATTTACATCTGGATTAAGTTCATTTATTGTTTCTTTTCCAGATTCTACTTTAAGCTGACCCACATTCTTAGTTTGATGTATAATTTGCCTTTGAAGATTTGATAAATCCACAACATCACCATCTACAAGGCCTATTGTGCCTATTCCAGCTGCTGCTAAATACATAGCCGCTGGTGCTCCAAGGCCTCCTGTTCCAATAATAAGAACCTTTGAATTCAGTAATTTTTCTTGTCCTTCAACTCCAACCTCAGACAATAATATATGCCTTGAATACCTTTCTATCTGCTCCTCACTAAATTCCAAGGCTTCCACCTCCCATAAAATATAAAACTTCTATTTCATCATTTTCTTTTAATATAGTTTTCACAAATTGATCTCTATCCACAAATTCACCATTCAATTGAACTGAGACCATATCTGCCATTTCCACATCTTGTATTTTTAACATTTCAGTAACCGTAACCTCATCTTTAATATTTTTTGCTTCTCCATTTACTTTAATATTCATAGTTATTCCCCCAATATTTTAAATATTCGCACTTTATGTCTCATACCAAACCTGTATGTTTAATTAATTATATTCTATATAATATTACATTAGTAAAAACATGTCAATATTTTTTTATAGTTTAACCATATATATTGTGTATACTTTATTTATTTTTGAATATAATATATTTTAGCTATTTCATTACTTAGTTAGTATTATTAGTTAATTTAAAATAGGTTTACATTTTAAATTAAGTTTACATAACTCTAGATATGTAAACTACTTTATGCTCTTCTAACAAACTAATTTTATTTGTATTGCCCTTAGAATATTCCCCCCAAAAAAATTATGCAGCAAAGATTTTAGCTTTGCTGCATAATTTTAAATAGTATTTTCTAATTTTTAATTACTAAATTATTAATAAGTATTAATTATAGATATTTTTACTGAAATATCTATCCCCTCTGTCAGGTAATATGATAATAATATTTCCCTTTTCAATAGTTTCTGCAAGTTTTATCGCAGCGGCTATAGCAGCTCCAGAAGAACTGCCTACAAACAATCCTTCCTTAACAGCAATAAGTTTTACTTTATCTTTTGCCTCATTATCATTAATTTTAATAACACTTTGAACAAGACTTAAATCCATAGTTGTTGGAACAAAATTATTTCCTATCCCCTCGATATCATAACAATGTTCCTCACCACCACCAATTGTTGATCCATCCGGGTCTACCAATATACCTTTTATATTTTCATTTTTCTCCTTTAAATATTTCATAACACCACTAAATGTTCCACCACTTCCTGCTCCTGCAAGAAAATAATCAATTTCACCATCTAATGCATCATATATTTCTGGTCCTGTAGTTTCATAATGAGCCTTTGGATTAGCATCATTTTCAAACTGTTGTAATGAAATAGAATTAGGGATTTCATTCAATAGTTCTTTCGCCTTATTGATTGCACCTAGCATACCATCTTCCCTTGGTGTATTAATAATAGTGGCGCCAAGTGCTCTCATCAAAGTTAACTTTTCTACTGAGAACTTCTCTGGAACCACAAATATTATACTGTATCCTTTATTTATTGCAGCAAGTGCCACACCTATCCCAGTATTCCCTGCGGTAGCTTCAACAATTGTATATCCCACTTTAAGGATACCCCTTTCTTCTGCATCCTTTATCATGTAGACCCCAACTCTATCTTTTACGCTACCACCTGGGTTCTCACCTTCAAGTTTTGCGAAAATATTTACCCCTTCTTTTAATCCTAAATTATTTAATTTTATGAGTGGTGTATTTCCTATATTCTCTAGTACACTATTTATATATTTCACTATTTAGTCCTCCCTTATTTGCTACTGCAATAAAAATGCCAGTCTGTGTAAACTCACCTTTACTTGAATAGCCTTTACATAATAAATCTGTATTTTCAATATTAACAAGATTAAATCCTGCAGATTTTAACCACTCTTCAATCTGGTTATTTGAAAATCCAAGCCATTCGTCAAACATTTCAGTCCTTGCCCACTCACCATTATGCTCTTGTACATCTGATATTATTAAAGTTCCATCTTTCTTTATTATTCTAAACATTTCCTCTATTGCTTTTTTAGCATCCTTAACGTGATGAAGTGCCATATTAATAAAAACCACATCTACAGACTCATCAAACAACGCCAAACTATCTATAGATGATTTTATTGGATACACATTGTCAAATTTTTTTGTATCCATTAATTTTCTTGTTTCTACTAACATATTTACAGATTGATCTATAGAAAACACAATACTTGCATCTAATGCCAATGCTAATGATAAAAATCCAGTTCCACATCCTAAATCTGCCACAACCTTGTCTTTAATATTTACTTTAGATAAAACCTTATACTTTAATCTCTCATCAAAATATTCACTTCTTATTACATTCCAACTTTGTGCTATTTCATTAAAATAATCTACTGACCCCATAGTATTACCCCCATATATTTATTTTAAGTTAAGATTTTAAGTGTACTTTTCAACTAAACACTTAAACATAATATTAATTTCCATTTTACCGTTTCTAATAGTATTCATATCGGATTAGTTTTATTTCTATTATATGCTAAGTTTTATCTTTGTCAACTCTTGTTTAAATATTTATATTTTATATATGATCCGTTTATGGTAATGTCCTAGTGTACCACATTTAATTATGTCCCAAACATAAAATGTTAGATAATAAACCTCATGATTAGAAATGAGGTGCTGATAATAAGAAAGGTGAATTTAACTATGGAAGTACTTGATAAGTACTCTACTATAAAAAAATTAGTATAAACAATCTTACATCCATTTTTTATTTGAGATTAATTTCATATTAGTGTAAATCCAGTTGAATAATTACCAATACAAGTCTTACTCTTGGAAATAAAAAAGCTTTATACCACGATCTGTTTAAGTAATTTGCATACTATAATCCACTTTTTTTAAGTGATTGTTCTATATCAGCTATTATGTCATCTGCATCTTCTAGTCCAACACTAAATCTTAGATGTCCATTTTGAAATTTCTTTGGATAGAAATGATTTCTTTCTTTTGTTGGTCCAGTATAAACAATAAGACTTTCGTCATGACCTATTGAAACCGCTGAAATTATGAGTTTTAAAGAATTTACAAACTAATCTTTGTATCTAAAAAAGGTGTAGTTATTAAAGATTTAAAAGATTTAAGTGGCAAGAAAATTGCAATTCCTAAGTTTGGAAACACTCAAGATTTAACTCTTAGAAAAATATTATCTGACAATGGACTTAAAGATAAAACAAAAGGTGGAACCGTAGAAGTAAGACAGGCAGCAAATGCAGATACAACTGAATATATTAATAAAAACCGAGATAAAGTTAAAGCCATGCTTTTTAAACATAACATGCCTTTAGCTTATATTTTTATTTTTTCTCTATTAATTGACAACAGTTACTTTATTAGCTAGTTTACCGATTTTCTCAATATAACATTCTACAATATCACCATTTTTTAAAACCTTAGGTGGATTAAATCCTAAACCAACACCACTTGGAGTGCCTGTACTAATTATATCACCAGGTTTTAAAGTAAGTCCTTTTGATAAATCACTAATTATATATGGTATATCAAAGATCAAATTTCTTGTATTTGAATCTTGCCTTAATTCTCCATTAATGCTACATGTAATATTTAGCTCTGCAGGAAATTTAATTTCACTTTTATCGACTAAACATGGTCCCATAGGACAAAATGTGTCTAAACTTTTTCCTTTAAACCATTGGATGTGCTTTCCTTGCAAATCTCTAGCTGAAACATCATTAACTATAGTATATCCAAAAATATATTCTTCGACATTCTCTGGTTTAATATTAGTTCCTTCTTTTCCTATAACTATAGCAAGCTCTGCTTCGTAGTCTACTTGCGTTGTAACTTTAGAAGAAAATTTAATTTCATCACCATTTCCGATTGCAGGCGATGCTACTTTAGTAAAATATATAGGAAAATCTGGGATTCCAGTGCCAGATATTTTCGTCTGTTTAATTTCTTTTACATGCTCTATATAATTTTTACCAAGACAAAATATATTTCTTTTTGGATTAGGTATTGGAGCAAGCAATTTAATTGTATCTAATGATACATAGTTAAAATTATTACTACTAATGGCATTTTTAATTTTCTCCAATGTATTTTCTTCAAAACCTTCTATTAATTCCGTCATAGAAGTTACACTAGCTATACCTAAAGTATTAAATATTTCATTAATCTTTATAACCTTTTGACCAATAACAATTCCCACAAATTCTTGAGCATTATTAATATACGTAACAAATTTCATAATTAAAAAACTCCCTTAATTTATTTATTATAACGTAAAGCATCTCGCCCCTGCTCACCATTACTTATTCTGATAATGTTTTTAACATCATAAACAAATATTTTTCCATCACCCATTTTCCCTGTATGAAGTACCTTTTTTGCAGTTTCTACAACTAATTCTGCAGGAATATCACAAACTACTACTTCTACTTTTATTTTAGGTAGAAGATTAATATCTAAAGCAAGCCCACGATAAAATTCTTTATGACCTCTTTGCATACCGCATCCTAAAACATTAGATACAGTCATGCCACTAATACCGATTTCATTTAAAGCTTCCTTCAATTCATCAAATTTACTTGAAGTAGTAATAATTTCTATCTTTGAAAACTTTTCGTCCATATTTGCACCCCCTTTACTTGAAAATTTTTGAAATAATTACCTTAGTGAATTAAATCTCTATTCCGCCATAACCCTCTTCACCATTTAAAATATACCTATTGCAACCGTTGGTACAATTTCTATAAGCTGAGTACCTACTAGTTTAATATTACCATATAATAATCCATTTGTACCAAAAAAATCTATAGCCTTCAAAGCAAAAATAATAAAAAAAAACAAATCAACTTAGCATAACTAAGTTAATCTGTTAATCTTAAATTTTAACAGTATTTATTCGGTATACGTAAGTGCTTCTCGTCCTTGAGCACCATTGCTAATCCTTATTATATTCTTCACATCATAAATAAATATTTTACCATCACCCATTTTACCAGTGTGTAGTACTTTTTTTGCTGTTTCCACAACCAAGTCTACGGGAATATCACACACTATTATTTCTACCTTTAATTTAGGTAAAAGATTAATATCTAATGCGAGTCCCCGATAAAATTCTTTATGTCCCTTTTGAATTCCACATCCTAAAACATTAGACACAGTCATGCCACTAACACCAATTGCATTTAAGGCTTCCTTCAATTCATCAAACTTACTTGCAGATGTAATAATATCAATCTTTGAAAAATTTTCTTCCATACTTGTAACCCCCTTTATTTTTTAGCTATTTGATTAAATATCAATACCACCATAAGCTTCTTCACCATGTTGAGAAACATCTAATCCATCACTTTCTTCATCAGCTGTCACTCTTAAACTCATAAATTTACCAAGTACCTTCAATATAATAAATGTCATTATTGCCGAATATGCAATTGTAGCAACAATTGCTATTAATTGAATTCCAAGTAATTTAATATTACCATGAATTAATCCATTTGCACCGGCAGAATTTATAGCCTTGGAAGCAAAAATACCAGTAGCTATACCTCCCCAAATTCCTCCAATTCCATGACAACCAAATGCATCTAATGCATCGTCATATCCAAATTTTATTTTAACTACAGTTACGCTAAAGTAACATATTATGCCGCCTATTCCGCCTATTAATATAGAAGCCATTGGACTTACGAAACCTGCACCTGGTGTTATTGCTACAAGACCTACAACAATACCACTTGCAAGACCAAGTGAGGTAACCTTCTTTCTAACAATTAACTCACATAAACACCATGTTAGTGCAGAAGCCGCAGCCGATGTATTAGTAGTAATAAATGCGTTTAGTGCTACACCATTTACAGCAAGTGCACTCCCTGCATTAAATCCAAACCATCCAAACCATAAAATTCCTGCACCTAGAAGTGTCATTGGAAGATTGTGTGGAGTGATTGATTTTAATTTTTTTCTCTTTCCTAATACAAGTGCTACAACAAGTGCAGAAATACCTGAACTTATATGAACTACATTTCCACCTGCAAAATCTAACGCTCCTAAATTTCTAAGCCATCCACCTGCACCCCACACCCAATGAGCTATTGGATCATAAACTAATGTTGTCCATATTAAAATGAACACTGCAAATGCAAGAAATTTCATTCTCTCAGCAATTGCTCCTGAAATTAAAGCAGGTGTTATTATTGCAAACATTAACTGAAATAACATAAATACTGATTGAGGTATCGTACCAGCATAGTCAGCATTCGGTAAAAATCCTACACCATGCAATCCAAGAAACTGAAAATTACCAATAAAACCAGCAAAATCTTTTCCAAAACATAGGGTATAACCAATTAAAACCCATTGAAGTGATACAATCACCATCGCTGTATAACTGTGAACAGTGGTACTAAGCACATTTTTTCTTCTCACCATTCCACCATAAAACAAAGCGAGTCCCGGTGTCATTAACATTACTAATACCGTTGCAAAAATCATAAATGATGTATCAGCAGTATTTATTGCATGCATAAAAATCCCCCCTAATTAAATATTATTACTAGTTATAAAAATTTGTATTGTAGTCGTAATGAATTTTCGCTTACTGTTATAAGTCATTTTACTAACATTTGAAATAAAAGTCAAGTGTTTTGGCCTTCTATTAATTATATTTTTTTACTGATAAAGTTGCATTTCAAGGCTTATAAGAGCAAAAAACCTATATATATGCAATGTAATCATTCACATCAATTTCTTGAATTAAATTTAAATTACTATAATATTGCATGTTATTATTAATTTAAATTCACTTTTGACGTATTTTTTGTTTTACTCTTAATAATAGCTTTGATTTATTTTAATAAGTTGTATCCTATTACATAAAATTACTATCATCCTTACATTATATAAACATTGCTTTTAATAAAGTTGATTCAAAGTGGTAAAAATGATAAAATATGTAGATAGATGCATGTTAATTTTAAGATTAAGCCATATTTATTTGATCTGAGGAGGCAATAAAATGAGTTTATTATCAAGTTTAACTCAACAAGTTATTAAGAAAAACCCAAATGAACCAGAATTTCAGCAGGCCGTAAGCGAAATACTAGAATCTCTAGAGCCTGTAGCTGTAGCTCATCCGCAGTGGATGGCAGCTGGAATATTCGATAGAATTGTAGAGCCTGAAAGGCAAATTATATTTAGAGTTTCATGGATAGACGATAAGGGCATAGTAAAAGTAAACAGAGGCTTTCGTGTCCAATTTAACAGTGCTATCGGACCTTATAAGGGTGGGTTAAGGCTTCATCCTTCAGTTAACCTTAGTATTATTAAATTTCTTGGATTTGAACAAACTTTTAAAAACTCCCTAACAGGTCTACCAATTGGTGGTGCTAAAGGTGGAAGTGACTTCGATCCTAAGGGAAAATCTGATAGAGAAATAATGAGATTTTGTCAAAGTTTTATGACTGAGCTTTCAAAACATATTGGAGCCGATACTGATGTACCTGCTGGTGATATCGGTGTTGGCGCCCGAGAAATTGGTTTTATGTATGGTCAATATAAAAGACTTAGAAATGAATTTACAGGTGTATTAACTGGTAAAGGGCTATCATATGGTGGAAGTCTTGCTCGCACGGAAGCCACCGGATATGGTATGTGTTACTTTGTTGAGGAAATGCTTAAAGCTACAAACAATTCCTTTAAAAATAAAACAGTTGTAATTTCAGGCTCAGGTAATGTTGCAATATATGGAACCGAAAAAGCTATTAAACTAGGAGCAAATGTAGTTGCATTAAGTGATTCAAATGGATACATATATGATTCAACTGGAATTAAACTAGATACAATTAAAAAAATCAAAGAAATTAATAGAGAAAGAATAAGCGAATATATTAAATACCATCCTACTGCAGAGTATCATGAAGGTTGCTCAGGAATTTGGAAAATAAAGTGTGATATTGCACTTCCTTGTGCTACTCAAAATGAAATAAATGAAACATCCGCAAAAATTCTTGTAGCAAATGGATGTATAGCAGTTGGAGAAGGAGCAAATATGCCTTCCACTCCAGAAGCAATTAATGTATTCTTAAAAAGTAAGATTCTTTTTGGACCTGCTAAAGCAGTTAATGCAGGAGGTGTTGCTACGTCAGCACTTGAAATGTCACAAAATAGTATAAGATATGCATGGACATTTGAAGAAGTTGATAATAAATTAAAGGCTATAATGTCAGAGATTTATATTAAAGCAAGCAGTGCAGCAAAAGAATACGGATTTGAAGGCAATTTACTTGCCGGTGCTAATATTGCTGGATTCATTAAGGTAGCTGATGCTATGTATTCTGAGGGGATCGCTTACTAAATATTTGCTCTCATTTCTTTCTAAAAAATAGTTTTACTAAAAGGACTAAAATAAAGGATGACCACTTGCCATCCTTTGTTTTAGTTCTTTTGTATTATCTATATTATTTTAAATATCTATTTAAAATATATATTGTATAACTATCCTAAGTCTTTTTGTCTCACTTTTAAATTTTGAACGTATATTGACAACAACGGATTAATTATGGTATTATTAATTCAATACCTTACTAAAACAGTAGGATTACTTCAAGGGGGAAATATATGAAAAAATTATCTATATTAATTACCACATTATTAATAGCATCAGTAGGACTCGTAGGATGTGGAACAAGTGGAAGTAAAAATGCAAAATCAAAAAATTTATTAGAAACAATAAAAAGTGAAGGAAAAATACAAATAGGTACCGAAGGAACCTATGCACCATATACATTCCATGACAAATCAGGAAAATTAACTGGATTTGATGTTGATATTGCAACCGAAGTATCCAAGCGTCTTGGGGTTAAACCAGAATTTGTAGAAACAAAGTGGGACGGTATGTTTGCAGGGCTAAATGCAAAGAGATTTGACATGGTAGCAAATGAAGTTGGAATCAATTCTGATAGAAAACTAAAATACGATTTCTCAACCTCGTATATAGTTTCAAAAGCAGTACTTATAGTAAATAGTTCTGATAATACTATCAAAAAATTTGCTGATTTAAAAGGTAAAAAATCTGCTCAATCATTAACTAGTGACTTAGGTAAAATCGCAAAAGCTAATGGTGCAGTTTTACAACCAGTTGATGGCTTTAACCAATCAATAGACCTTTTAGTTTCTAAAAGAGTAGATGCCACAGTCAATGATAGCTTATCTTTCCTAGATTTGAAAAAACAAAAACCAAATCTTGCTATAAAAATTGTTGATACAAAAGGTGATGCACAACCAAGTGGAATTATGTTTAACAAAGGAAATAAAGAATTAGTAACTGCAGTTAATAAAGCTTTAGCTGATATGAAATCAGATGGTACTTATTCAAAAATTTCAAATAAATATTTTGGCAGCGATGTATCAAAATAAAAGGGTGATAAAATGAATTTAGACACAGATACACTAAGAATATTCGGGATAGTTAAAGACTCTTTCTTTCCTTTATTAATAGCAGGTATAAAGTTTACAATTCCAGTAGCCGTAATCTCCTTCTTGCTTGGTTCGATTTTAGCTATGCTTACTGCCCTTGCTCGTATATCAAAATATAAATTACTAAACCTAATATCAAGTTTATATGTTTGGATAGTAAGAGGGACACCTCTTCTAGTACAGTTATTTATATTATTTTACGGATTACCAGCAGCTGGCATAACAATAGGAGCAATTCCCGCAGCAATTATAGGTTTTACATTAAACATTGGTGCTTATAATTCAGAAGTAATTAGGGCTTCCATTTTGTCTATTCCTAAGGGTCAGTGGGAAGCTGCAAGTTCAATTGGTATGACTCATACTCAATCACTCCTTAGAATAATTTTGCCACAGGCAGCTAGAGTATCTGTACCACCACTATCAAACTCTTTCATAAGTCTTATTAAAGATACATCACTTGCAGCGGCTATTACTTTGACTGAAATGTTCCAGGTTGCCCAACAAATAACAGCAACAACGTATGAGCCACTTGTATTATACTGTGAAGTAGCTTTCATATATCTAATATTTTGCACAGTATTAACTATAATTCAACAAAGAATAGAGAAAAAACTTGAAAGATATGTGGCTAGGTAATTGGAGGAATTTCATGATTAATATAAAAAATTTACACAAAAGTTTT
>NZ_CALEVF010000042.1 GCF_937920395.1 uncultured Clostridium sp.
TATCTTCAACTATTGATATTCTCTTACCTGCTAATTTATTAAATAATGTAGATTTGCCTACATTTGGTCTTCCTACTATTGCTACTATTGGTTTTGCCATTAGTTTGCCTCCCTACTATTTTGGTTTATTATGTTTATTAAATCTTCTCCTGAATAATCACATATTAAAACTTTTGTAATTAATCTTTTTTCTAGATCACTTACTGTAATATTATCCAAGAAAATTTGTTGATCATTATTTCCTAATTCATATCCGCTTTTGAACATATTACTAGGAAGTATTAAATATTCACCGAGTTTTTTACCTGTCAGTTGCTGGATTATGTCATTTCCTGTTAAAAGACCTGCTACTGTAATAGTTTCGCCAAAAAAAACATTTACTATCTCTTTTACATCAATATTTATTTTGTTATTACGTGCAGTTATTTTCTCAGCTACCTTTAATATTTCTGCATACGCTGAATGACCTGTTACAATTGTAAAACTTCCTTTATTGTTAAGCTTTAGTTTTACTATATCTTCATCAATAACACTTCTAAGTAGTCTTATCATACCAATTCCATCTTCAAGTTGAGAATAACCATCATAGAACTTCTCGCAAGGAACATCAATATTTGCTAAAACATAAAATTCATCAGACAATCTAATAAAAGGTGAATCTATTTCTTTAATATACTTTTCTTGTAATTCTTTAACACTCTTTATTTCCTCTGTTGCAGTTTTTTTATCATACAATGTTAAATTAAACAGGCCTTCCCTGTACTTTGTTACTCCAACCGGTACAACAGCTAGATTTTCAATGCTTGGATAAAGCTTATACAAATCTTTAATAGTTTTTATAAGTTCTACCCCATTGTTGATGCCAGGACACGCAACCACTTGACAATTAATTTTTATACCACCCTGAGCCATTCGTTTTAACCTATCATACACGTTTCCCGCAAACTTGTTATTTAACATTTTCTTTCTAAGTTCAACATTTGTAGTATGAACCGAAACATTAATAGGGCTTATCTTATATCTAATAATTCTATCAATATCTTCTTCACTCATATTAGTTAGTGTTAAAAAATTACCTTGAAAAAATGATAATCTTGAATCATCATCTTTGAAATATAAAGTATCCCTCATTCCGCTAGGCAATTGATCAATAAAACAGAATATACAATTATTATGACAGCTCTTTGGTTTATCCAAAATGGCATCAACAAATTGGATCCCCAAATCTTCATCATAATCTTTTTCAAATTCAATTTCAATAATCTCACCATCAACTTTTTCAATTTCAATGGTAAGAAGTTCATCTGTAATTAAAAATTTATAATCTATAATATCTATTACCTTATTGCCATTTATACTAATTAGTCTATCTCCTACTTCAATCTCAATTTCTTCTGCAATACTTCCTGGAAGTATCTTCGCTATTTGGTTTTTCATTTTAACCTCCTGTTTTACAATAACCTTTTAAACAAAAGGTTTTATGAGGAACTAGAATTATTATATTAGGACTAAATATGATCTTAATATAATAAGAAATTAGTTATGCAATAAATTATAGCATTCCATTAAGTTATATTACATGAATTATATACCTAAGTCAACGGTATTTGTCTTTAAATGAAGATAAATACCATATTTCGCTTGTCTAGAGGTTTTTTCGACACTTAAAAATCAATACTTCAAATTATAATATAATTTAATACCGAATAAAAATACCTCCTAAGAGGGAGGTATTAAAATGCTTCTATGCAATATTTTCTTATGATTTTTTTACCATCTTCACTTTTAAAATACTGAAAAAGATTATTTAAACTCTCTTTTTTTCCTCGGTTAACATATCTTTATTGGAAATCTTTAAAAATAAAGATTATTTCTAAAGACTTGATGCAGTAATTTTTATGATAGTTAATTTTAAAAACTTGCTTTCTTTATTATACCATTGTCCTTGTATAAAACCTATAAAATTTTTATTTTGAGCAATAAAAGTTTTCATTTCTTTTGTTCTTCATAGTCACTACTCCACTATAATATAAATATATCCATTTATATTATAGTGGAGTAGTGATTTATTTGAAAATTATTCATTTAAATTAACTTTTTCACCAGTAACTAAATAAATTGTCCATTCGCATATATTTGTTGTATGATCAGCAATTCTTTCTAACCATTTACAAATAAATAAGAATTGAGTAGCTTGGTTTACAGTCTCTTGGTTTTCAAACATTATTCTTAAAAGTTCACCAAACACTTCTTTGTATATATCGTCTACTTCATCATCTCGTTTGCATACAGCATAAGCTTTTTCAATATCACCTGATACATATGCATCCAAGGAATCCTTTATCATATGAACTACAATTTCAGCCATTTTTGGTATATCTACAAGCTGTTTTATATATTTTTCATCTTTTAATCTTATCGTAATTTTAGCAACATCAACAGCATAATCAGCCATTCTTTCAAGATCCGTTACTA
>NZ_CALEVF010000043.1 GCF_937920395.1 uncultured Clostridium sp.
GGTTAGTATGACTGAATTATTATCAATGCTTACAACTACATTATACGAGGGGGGAAGTATGAAGAAGACCATTGGATTTATAATTATTTTAGTTTTGATGGCTTTTGCACTATTTTCATTGAGAAGTTCTTTTAAAGAATATGGAGTTACAGTCAAAGATGGTAGTATTAAAACACAAGTTTTATATAAAGGGTTAAATAATTCAGTGGATTTTACTAAAGATAATGAGGGAAATTATTATATTGCGTTCAAAGATAGAATACAGTACATAGATAAAGCAGGCAGGGCGTTTAATATATTCATAAATAAGAATTTAAGTATAACTAGCTTAGATTACAATAAAAAAACATTGTATTACGCCTCGGGTACAAGAGTTTATTCATATAATTTAATATCAAAGGAGAATAAAGAAATAATAAAAAATATACCGAATTATGGAGACTATAATAAAAGTTTGATTAGAATTAATGGAGATTATTTATTTGTTACAATAGGGTCAGCTACAAATTCTGGGGTAGTTGGACTTGACAATAAGTGGCTAGATAATTATCCCCAAAACCATGACATTACTCCTAAAAGTATAACTATAAAAGGAATAAATTTCGCAGGGGTAAAAACAGGAGCATTCGTTCCATATCTAACTAGAAATGTAAAAGGACAGATCATAACGCAGCATGTTATTGGAAATTCATCTATAATAGTTTATAATTTAAAAACTGGCGCACAAGGAAAATTTGCTTGGGGTATAAGAAATATGACGGGGATAGATTTTAATAGTGAGGGCAAAGTATTAGTTATAGTTGGAGGCATGGAGGCAAGAGGATTAAGAGCTGTGAAAGGTGATAGTGACTACATTTATAAAATTAAAAAAAATGAATGGTATGGTTTTCCAGATTACTCTGGTGGTGATCCAATAAGCTCTCCTAAGTTTACAGACTTGTTTAATAAGCCAATACCAGCTATTCTAGATAACCATCCTACAATAAATCCACCGGCACCAATATATCAACATAAATCAGTGAATAGCTTAATAAGTTTAGCAATAGATACAAAAGGAATATTTGGAGATAAAGATTGTATATATTTCTATGAAAAGAATGATAATAGTATATATAGTTTAAATAAAAATAGTGCACTTAAAGAAAAAGTGAAATTTGAAAGTGGAGCATATATATCTAGCATAAAATTTTTTGATAATTTGATAATACTAGATTCTAAAAATGGATATTTGATTAGTATAGAAAAATGTAAATCTAGTAATATAAGTAGTGGAATAGGTGAGTTTTATTACTTTTTGTTAACAATAGTTACAACTTTAATAGTGGTTATACTTGTTGATTTAAGAAAAAAGAACTAAAATAGAGTAAGTAATTATTATTATGGTAAAATTAAACATGTTTTTAAAATAGATTTAGCGTATACTAAATTAAGAGGTGAACAGCTTGAAGAAACAATTTGAAGCTACATATGGAAAAACCTTACGAGGTTTAATGGTAACAATAAATCCAATTAAAAAAAGGATTATGAAAACTCATTGTATTGTTCATAAATTTATTAATATTCAAGCGATTGAGATATTAAAAAATAAAGGATACACTGAAGTTAATACCTTCTATAAATATTATGTAAAAGAATTAAACAAGGGGGTTACTTGGGCAGATCAAGATTTTAAGAGCTCAAATCATTTTTATCATCACATTACGGGAACAGGGTTATATGGATTTTCTAATGCATTAACAGAATTTAATAAATACTATAAATATGCGTTAAAGTTCGTAGAAGCTGGGGATATAAGGCAAGCAATGTTTTATTTTGGAGCAGCGTGCCATTTGATTCAGGATGCTACTGTTCCTCAACATGTGAACAATAAATTACTTAAAAATCATAGAAATTTTGAACTTTGGATTATAGGTAGATTAATGAGTG
>NZ_CALEVF010000044.1 GCF_937920395.1 uncultured Clostridium sp.
GAAAAAAAGAGCCATCTCGCAATAGAAATTACTTTCTATTTTGAGACGGCCCCTTGTTTATTTCATTAACTAATAAGCTCAAATTTTCTGTATTTATTTCTCCAAACATCGATTTATCATTTCTTACTGCAGTTCCAAAATGATATGCAGGTGCCTTTGTTTTCTCCATAATCTCTTTAATATTTTTAAAAGTTAATCCACCTCCAACTATCAAGTTAATATGTTTTGATTTTTCTACCATATTTTTGATGACTGGAATATTTTTAAGTATATCACCTTTGCCACCTGATGTAAGAACATTTTTAATTTGACAATATGATGCTAAAACTTCTATACCTTTAGCCGGATCTAGCATCTCATCAATAGCCCTATGAAATGTTACATCAATGCCATCACAAGCTTTTAAAAGTTTCTCTAAAGAAGGCAAACATATTTCATTATTCTTGTTTATTACCCCAAATACTACACCATTTACATTTAGTTGTTTTGCAATTGTAATATCTTCTACCATAAGTTCAATTTCTTCATCTGTATATATAAATGATTTCCCATGCGGTCTTATCATCACATTCACTGGTATCTTAACACTTTGCACTGCTCTTTTTATTAGAGAATAACTGGGCGTAAGTCCTCCTTCTGATAGTGCACTAACTAGTTCTATTCTATCAGCACCACTTTTTTCAATTGTTTTTACATCCCCTATCGTCGCTGCAATAATTTCAATCATTTTTAAATCTCCTTTGTGAATACATTATATCTATTTGTTATTTTACCATATATAATATATGGTATATCAATAGTATTATATAATGAATTTAATATTTCTATAAACGACACTTCATTAAAGGGAGAGATTTTATTGATTACATATATTAATAATAAAGTACATGAATTTAATGACATAGAAAAAACATTTTCAAAAGATTTAAATACAGGCGAAATGTTTTGGCTTAATATTAGTAACCCAACTGCTAACGATTTTAAGTTTTTGAAAAACAAATTTAATTTCCACCATCTCACTATTGAAGACTGTATACATAAAGCTAAGAGGTCTAAAATAAACGATTATAATGATTATCACTTTTTAATTATTTCCACAACAGATAATAATGTTAACAACGCTTTTTCTTATAATAATATCTATATATACATTAGTTTAAATTATATTATAACAATACATTATGGTGAAAATAGATCCATAAAGAAAATTATGAATGACATAAATAACGGACTAGAAATTGTATCTAATGGAAGTGATTTTGTTTTATATAATATCCTTGATGATGCAATAGACCAATTGTTTGTTGTAACTGACAAAGTTGAAGAAAAAATTAATTTTTTAGAAGAAGAATCCATGAACAACCCAGTTCAAGATACACTTAACAATATTATGAAAGTTAAAAAAAATGTAATTAAGCTTAGACGAGTTGTTTCTCCTCTGCGAGAAGTTTTAAATACTCTCCTTCGTCATGATGATATTATAACTGAAAAATATAGGGTATATTTCACTGATATATACGACCACGCACTTCGCATATATGATTTAATTGAATCTGATCATGAGATGGTTACATCTTGTTTAGAACTTTATTCTTCACAATTATCAAATTCCATGAATAAAGTTATGAAAATCCTAACTATAATTACTACTGTTATGATGCCACTTACAATAATTACAGGTATTTATGGAATGAACTTTCAAAATATGCCTGAATTGCATGCTAAATATAGCTATTTTATTACTATATTTATAATGTTTTTCATATCTTTTTGTGAAATTATATATTTCAATAAGAAAAAATGGTTATAAAAAATAGGTATAAGCAATAAATAAATTTATTACTTATACCTGTTTCTTAATACTAATCGAAGATATCATTATTTATACTAATATGTTCGATTAATATTTAATGAATTTTTGTCAATTACCATTTCACCTGGACGATTGCTAATAATCTCTACGATATTATTACAATTCCGAGTATTTTTTTCTAAATATTCTATCCCTTTCAAAGTTATCTTAGGATGGTTCTTTGAAATACTATATTTTTCTTCTATTCCAATTCTTTTTACATCTATTCCTGAAATTAGTTTAGCTTCCAGCATAATATCAAAAATTTGTCCATATTGCTCATCATCAACTTCTATTTCTTCTTTACTTATAATTTTGTTGTTTTTGTCTAATTCATCGAGTATTTTTAATATTAATTTTTTTTTCATATTAATACACCTCTATCTATAACCTTCTATAAATAAAAATTATTTCCTTCTATTTTATTAAATTTTAACTATTATATATTAATAACTTTCCCATATGTATATTAAAATTCACTTTCCTCTACCTTCTCAATAAACTCAACCCCTTCGAGTTCAGCTATTGCATCCTCAGCTGCAACATTCTCTACAACTTTAGCATAAAGAATTACCCCTTTGTTTACATCTTCATCCCACTCAAAATCAGTCATAACACTATTTATACCTAAATATTCGCCCATAGTACTTGCACTAATATTGGAACCTCTATATGTATCAAGGCCCTCCTGCGTAATTATAATTTCATAAGTTTTATCATTAACTGACATATTTTTGCCTCCCTAAACTATATTTTACATCCTTAATATAATGTTCTACATAAATCTAAAAATATACCTATAGATTTTTGTTTTTAAACATAAAAAAGAGCCCATTTTTGAGCTCTTTTTTTAATATTATTTCCTAAGCAATATTTCTAAACTACAAAAAATGTTGCAGCAAGTATTATATAAACGCTTACTAACTGTAAGCCTTCTAACCAATTAGATTCACCATCATTACAAACTTTGTTTGCTATAATCACCGTTACACCTAACGCCACTATTTCATATGTGTTAAATATTAGTGCCATAGGTTTAAATAATAAACTTACTAAAACTAATATTGGAGCTATAAACAAAATTATTTGCAAACTTGAACCTATTGCAATTTCTATTGCAATATCCATTTTGTTTTTTATAGCCATAGTTACTGCCGTTGCATGCTCTGCAGCATTTCCTATAATCGGTATTATTATAAGTCCTACAAATAATTTAGATAAATGTAATTGCTCTGTCATTGGTTCTATATTTCCAACTAATAATTCACTTTCAATAGCTACAAATGCTGTTGCAATTAATAAAATCGCAATTGCTGTAGATTGCTTCCACTTTTTCTTTGAAACTTCATGATCCACCCCATATAAATCTTTATGCGTAAAAAATGCAAAATACAAACTACAAGAATATACTATAAGCATTACTATTGCTATAACTACGCTAAGATTTTCATAATTCACTGGGTTTAAATCTGCTGTACTGAAATTTCCTGTGCATACTGCAGGTATAACTAAACTTATTACAGCTAAAGTAAGTAAACTTACAGAAACATTTACACCTTCTTTAGCAAACTTTTGTGTTTTATTTTTTAAACCTCCCATAAACATGCTTAGCCCCAATACTAATAATACATTACCTATCATTGATCCTGCGATAGAAGCTTTAACTATATCGAATAGGCCTTCCTTTAATGCAAAAAATGATAAAATCAGTTCAGTTACATTCCCGAATGTAGCACTTAAGAACCCGCCAAGTTTAGCTCCTGTATACTTTGATAATTCCTCAGTCGCTGCTCCGAGTAATGCTGCAAGAGGAACTATAGCAAGTGCTGTTATTAAAAACTGTATACTAGGCCCCCCTATTTGCATAAAGTGAATTAGAATACTCATAGGTATAAAAATCAACAGATAATACATTTTGTTCATGTTGTATATCCCCCTCAATAATATGTGTTCGAACTATTTTGAAATCATTATGAAGTACCACAATTGTGTCGCTAAATCACTCTAAAACCGATTGTTTTATTATAACTTATATTTATGTCTTATTGAGATAAATATACAATTTACTTTTATATAAATATAAATCAAGCTAAATTATATGATAAACTTATGCTGAAAATCAGAGGAAGGCATTGGCTTTCCAATTAGATACCCTTGAATAAACTGGCACCCAAGTTCCTTTAATGTGGAAAATTCCGTTTCTGTTTCAATTCCTTCTGCAATAACCTTAATATCCAAAGTATCTGCAACTGCTATTATAGCTTTAATTATAGCTATATTTTTAGAGTTATTATCTAAATTTGTTATAAGTGATCTATCTATTTTTATAGTATCAATAGGAAGTTTACTTAACCAACTAAGAGATGAATACCCTGTACCGAAATCATCCATCGAGATTTTTATTCCTTTAGATTTTAACTCTAAAAGGACTTTTATTATTAAATTAATGTCCTCCATAGCCTCGTCCTCAGTAATTTCAAGATTTATATACTTAGGATCTAAGGACTGCTTTCTACATACATCCATTACTAATTGAACAAAATTTTCTTGTATTAATTGTTTATATGATGTATTTACTGATACACTAAAATCCTTTGCTCCTTCATTTTGCCACTTTTTACACTGAATACAAGCATTATTAAGCATCCAATTATCGATTTCTACCATTTTACCTATTTTCTTTGCAATTGAAATAAATCCAATAGGCTGAATAAATTCATCTCTACATTTCCACCTTATAAGAGATTCTGCACTCAAAACTTTCATCAATTCCAAATTTATAATAGGCTGATAATACGTTATAAATTCATTTCTCTCCATAGCACTCTTTAAGTTCTTTTCCGTTTTCAACATAAGTTTATTGTTATAATTCATGATGTTGTTATATAAAAGGTACCCATGTCCTCCACTGCTTTTAACTTCATACATAGCTAAGTCTGCATTTCTTATTAAAGTGTCTACATCATTTCCATGCAGTGGAAATAAACTAATACCAATACTTACCCCAATATATAATGACTCTTCATTATATGTAAAAGCAGAACTTAATGATTTTACAATTTTTTCTGCAATTTCTGTTACACTTGACGCTGAAATTAAATGCCTTATAACTACAATGAATTCATCACCGCCAATCCTACTTACTATGTCCTTTGATTTTTTAGTATTGCACTCTAGTCTCTCTGCTACTTTCGCAAGAACTATATCCCCTACTTGATGACCAAAGCTTTCATTTATAGCCTTGAATTTATCTAAAGTTATAAAGAAAATTGCTAGCTTTTCATTTTCATTTTCATTTTCAAGCAAATCTCTAATGTTCTCTAGCAGCTTTTTCCTATTTGTAAGCCCTGTAAGAGTGTCATAATTTGCAAGTGATATAATAGTTTCATCCGATTTTTTTAGTCTCTTGAACATATCATTAAATTTAGACCCAAGCTCAGAAATTTCATCGTTTCCTTTTAATATTATGTTTGGAAATACATCATAGGAATTATGTACATTTTCAACTACTGAGTTTATAATTTTGATTTTCCTTACAACAAACACATGTATTAATATAAAAATACTTAAAGAGAATATTATTAAAGTAATAAGTACAATAAAAAAATAGAAATCCATTGTATTTTCTGCCTTTTTAAAAATATTTCTTTCCACTGTAACCTTCACAAGGAAAAATGATTTTGAAATTATATAAAGAAAACCAATTAAAATTAAACTTACTAATAACACTATTCTAAATAATTTCGCTGAAAGTTTCATATTTATCACCCATTCCATATTTATTGCCTATTAACATAGTTTTAATCTTTTCTAATTGTATATCGGTTATATAAGACAAAACTTTATTTATTACCCCCTCATGCGACTTATAATGCCCTTAATATTATTTATTCTGCATTATTAATACTTCAAAATTTTTTAAAAATATAATTGTAGCCTATTTATATTAAAAATAATTTTAATATATTGTGGTAATAATAATAAATATGTATTATATTTTACTAGGAGATGATAAAATTGAAAGCAAATGAACTTTTAAATTATAAAAACTGGGTTGTCGTTGGTGATGTATTAAATCCATCAAAATATGCTTATAAAATATTGAATTCCCTTAAAACTTATGGTTTTAATGCTGTAGGTGTAAATCCCTCTGTTGAACACAGAGGTGTTTATAACAAGTTAAGTGATGTACCATACAAGGTAGAAGTTTTAAATTTATGTATTATTCCCTATAAAGGCATTAATATTATTAAGGAAGCGTGCGTATTAAAAATAGAGAGAGTACTAATTCAACCGGGGGCTGAGAGTCCTGAAATACTTGAATTTTGCAGTATAAATGGAATACACGCAATAGAGGGATGTACACTTGTTGAATTATCAAAAAAATAGTATTAAGTATACAGTAAAGGAAGTGAATATTTAGTGAAATGTGTGTTTGAAAGCAAGCACTCTTTCACTAATGAAATATATGGAAATAATAAGGATTAAAGGAAATACATTCTGCATTACTACAGGCATGACATATATACCATTTTATAAAATTAATGACAAAGAAATAATTATGTTAGATTCTGGATGGGCAAAAGGACAAAGACAAGGTATTGATGAATTATTAGAAAAGAACAACTTTAATGTGGTTGCTATAATATGCAGTCATGCTCATGTTGACCATATAGGAAATAATACGTTTTTAAAGAAAAAGCATAAATCCATTATCGCAATGCCAGCCTATGAATCTCTTATTTGTAGTTCAGTCGTTAACCTAAAACTTTATTACAGTAATCAAACATTATCTGATGTTGCGCTTCATTTTGGACATATGGTTTGTCACACGGATATTATGATTTTTGATAATCAAGAGACTATAAGTATATATGGTACAACCTTCAAGATTCTCCATACACCAGGTCATAGTCCTGCACATATATGCATAACTACTCCAGATGATGTTGCATATATCGGAGATGCACTTATAAGCCACGAAGTAATGAATGGCTCTAAAATGCCCTATGCTTATATACTAACAGAGGATTTATTAAGCAAAACAAAACTTTACGACTTAAAATGTAACAAATACATAGTAGCACATAAAGGTGTATATAATGATATCACACAGCTTATAACTGATAATATACATTTCTATAAAAGTCGAGCAACAGCAATATATACTCTTATAAAAGGAGCTATGACAATGCAAGATATTTTAAAGGTTGTTATTGAAAATTTTAATATTAATATTAGCAATAAATATAAATATACCCTAATCGAGCGAATGTTAAGTTCATATGTTGAATATTTAATTGAAACAGGGCTTATATCTTTAAATATAGATAATGGATTCCTTAAATACTCAAAAATTTCATAAATAATTAAATATTTATGAAATTTTGATATTCATTTTATATATTCTGTTTTTTATATAAAAAGGTCATTAACAATATACTGGTATCAGACTTCTAATTCTTTATATTTCAAATAATCGAAATCTGCATATTTTTTTTGTCCAGATAAATCCTGACAACATATCCCAATGAAAGCTCCTGTAAATCTAAATTCACCTATTTTAGCATAATAATCATCTGATAAGACAGTGGCATCCAAAATTGGTCCTACATCAAAAAAATGTTTTCTATCTAAAGAATATGAAAACTGTGCATTTTCCATATAACAGGTAAGTCTTAAGTAAATTGATGTTACATCCCCTAGCGAAATCCCACGTCCAATTGGATAAGTAGTATTTCCTAAAACAGATGAAAGTAAATTTAGGGTCTTTCCCTGTTTTTCATCATACGTTATATGCAAATAATAATAACTGATATTATCATAATAATAAATCAAACCTGCCATTTGTTGAAATGTGGTTGGATTAAACTCTACTACCGTATCTGCAATAAAATGAAAATGTTGTTGTCTATGAGCCAATAAGCTTTGATGATGATGAGAAGACATTGACTCACCACCATATAAACGCAAATACCCCCGCCTTTTTTTTAGTGATGCAGACGTGCCTAATGGAATTCTTAGAGATTGCAAATGAAGGCTCCATATATCATCATCAAAATCTTCTACAAAATCTATCAGTTGTCCTCCATCCTCATAAGCATGTGGAATTTCCACCTTTTCCTCAGGTGTGTTATCGCTATATTTCATAGATAACCATCCATCACGCCACTGCACTGCTTGTATAGAAGTTTCACGACCAAGAATGCACATCCGTTCTTTCCCAAGTGGACGAGCACAAAGATGAACCATATACCACTCTCCATCAGGTGTGTCTACAATACTTGCATGTCCAGATTTTTGTATTAAAAGTTCAGGATTATACTGTGAAGTTATTATCGGCGTTTTAGGATCTATCTCATAAACTCCATCAATGGTCGTGCAACGAGCCATTGATGCAGAATGTTCATAGCCAGTTCCCCCTTCGGCTACAAGAAGATAATAAAATCCATTATATTTATATAGATGCGGGCCTTCTGTGAATCCAAGATGAGTACCTCTAAAAATATTTTTGGATTCTCCAATCAATTTTTGCTCTTTTAGTGAATATTCCTGAAGAACAATTCCTGCAAAACTATAATTCCACCAGAACTTGGATTACCTATCATATTTAATTGTGAAATACGATCCAATGGATGACAAATTAGTTTCCAATGTACAAGATCCTTAGAGTGATGAATTTGTACACCTGGAAACCATTCAAAGGTGGAAGTTGCAATATAATAATCCTCTCCCACTCTTAGAATAGATGGATCTGGATTAAATCCTCTTAAAATAGGATTCATAGCATATGCCATAATAATTCAACTCCCTCTATAATTTTGAATATAAATATCACAATAATAATAAATTTCACGATTATATAAGTGTGTAATTAGTATTCTAGTTGTAATGTTTCTCCTTTTACTTCAAAAAAACACTTTTGCACATCTGTACCTGTAAGATTAACACTTCTATCATCTGGCTGACTCCCTCCCACGAAAACTTCGAATACGCCTGGTTCAAGAATGCAATTCCCATCGTTGTCTATAATCGCCATTTGTCTTGGTGTTAATTCAAACTCTAATATCCCTTCTTGTCCAGGTTCTAGATTAATCTTTTTAATTCCTTTTAATTCATATTTTGGTATAATCACACTAGCTTCTACATCTTTTAAGTATAACTGAACAGTTTCTTCAGATTCACATTGCCCAATATTTTTTACTGTTATTTTAAATTGACATGTTTCACCTGATTTTATTTCATCCTTACTTTTTATAAGGTTTGTATACTTAAACTTAGTGTAACTAAGCCCATAACCAAAGGGATAAAGTGCTTTATTTTCCATATATCTATAAGTTCTATTTTTCATGGAATAATCAATAAATTCTGGAAGTTCCTCTGTTGTTCTATAAAAAGTTACAGGTAATTTTCCTGTTGGACTAAACCCTCCAAAAATTAATGAAGCTACAGCGCTTCCTCCCTCTGCCCCTGCATACCATGCCTCTATTATTGCAGGTACATGTTCATCCGCCCAGTTAACTGCAAGTGCGCTTCCTGATGCAAGAACTAAAATAACAGGTTTTCCTGTTTTATATACTTCTTCTAATAGTTCTTGTTGAAGTCCCGGAAGATTTAAATCATTTTTATCAGCTGATGCATATATATTACCAGCATCGCCTTCTTCTCCCTCAATGGTTGCATCAAGCCCAAGACACATAACTACCAAATCAGATCTTTCTGCTACTGATATTGCTTCTGATATTCTATCATTTTTCATAGCAAGATCTTCCACCTTATCTTTAAATAGGTGACAACCTTCTGAATAATAAACTCTAGTATTAGGATTTACAGCTTGTTGAATCCCCTCTAGTATCGTTACATATTTTGATGCCGTACCAAAATAATTTCCAGTTAATGCTTCGCGACTATTAGCATTGGGTCCAATTACTGCTATAGAATTAATATTATCTTTATTAAGAGGTAATATATTATTTTCATTCTTTAATAGAACCATCGTTTTTTCTGAAACCTTTAAAGCAAATTCTCTATGCTCACTTGAATCATTTTCTTCATAAGGTATACTTGCATAAGGAACCTTTCCTTGATCGTCAAACATGCCGAGTTTCATTCTAGTAGTTATAAGCCTAACAACAGATTTATCAACTGTTTCTTCAGCCACTAGTCCTTCTTTGCAAGCAAGTAAAACATTCAAATACATATTACCACAATTCAAATCACAACCATTATTCACAGCAAGAGCTACTGATTCTACAGCATTACTAGTGATTCTATGGTTTTCATGGAAATCTTTTATTGCCCAGCAATCTGAAACTACATGTCCTTTAAAACCCCATTCCTCTCTGAGAACATCTTTTAAAAGCATCTTACTCCCACAACAAGGTTCATCATTAGTTCTATTATATGCACCCATTACCGCTTCAACTTTACCTTCCTTAACGGCATCCTTAAAAGCTGGTAGATAGGTTTCCCTAAGATCTTTTTTAGAAACTACAGCGTTAAAGCTATGACGCTCTGCTTCCGGACCACTATGTACCGCAAAATGTTTTGCGCAAGCAGCTACCTTCATATATTTTTTATCATCACCTTGTAGCCCTTTAATAAAAGCTACGCCCAATCTACCTGTTAAATAAGGATCTTCACCATAAGTTTCATGCCCACGTCCCCATCTTGGATCTCTAAATATATTAATATTCGGAGACCAAAAAGTTAATCCCTTATAAATATCGTGGTCCTTTTTTCTTTGAGATTCTTGATATTTAGCTCTTCCTTCAGTTGAGATTACCCCAGCAACCTTATAAATTAAATTCTCATCAAAGGTTGCAGCCATTCCAATAGCCTGTGGAAACATTGTAGCAACCCCTGCCCTTGCGACGCCATGTAGTGCTTCATTCCACCAATTATAAGATGATATACCAAGTCTTGGCACCGCAGCAGAATTATAAGTCATTTGACTAACCTTTTCAAATAATGTCATTCTTGATACTATATCCTTAGCACGTTTCTCAAAACTTAAATTTTCATCCTTATACACTAATTTTTCTGTCATATAAACCATCATTCCCTTCTGTTAAATAAATTTTAAAGCATACGATTACATACATTAACCTTTGCTTGAATCTTACAACATTTTCTTATTTATTTCAATTTATTTGTAAGTTACACTTTAATTTTACACTAATCGTATTAATTAGAATTTTTCTATAAAAGCGATTTTATGTCATTGTAAAATTGCTTTTATAGAAAATAAATAATATAATTATGTAAGCTTTTCTTTTTAAAAGTTATGGAAACGTTTTAAAAACTTTTTGAAAAGTAAGATTATGATCTAAAAATTATAAAGGATGGTGTAAATTATGAAAAAAATAAACATTGGTAATGGCGCTATAAGTGCTTCCGAAATAGGCCTAGGATGTATGAGAATAAATGCCCTTTCTAAAACTGATGCATCTACACTTATTAATACTGCCCTGGATGAAGGAATTAATTTCTTTGATCATGCAGACATTTACGGTGGCGGTAAATCTGAGGAAGTTTTTTCAGATGCTGTTAATATGAACCCTACAACAAGAGAAAAATTTATTTTACAGACTAAATGTGGTATAAGAGATGGATATTTTGACTTTTCAAAAGAGCATATTCTAACTGCTGTAGACGGCAGCCTAAAACGTCTAAAGACAGAATACGTAGATATACTACTATTACATCGTCCTGATACACTTATGCAGCCTGAAGAAGTTGCAGAAGCATTATCGCTTCTCCATAGTAGTGGCAAAGTTAAATATTTTGGAGTAAGTAATCAAAATCCAATGCAAATTGAATTACTCAATAAATACTTGCATAACAAAATCGTTATTAATCAACTACAGTTTAGTATAACAAACACTGGTATGATTGACTCTGGGCTTAATGTAAATATGAAAAATAGTTCATCCATTGTTCACGATGGAAGTATTTTGGAATATTGTCGCTTAAAAGATATAAATATTCAGGCATGGTCACCCTTCCAATATGGAACATTTGAAGGTGTATTTTTAGATAATGACAAATTTCCAGAATTAAACATGAAAATAAACGAGGTTGCAGCTACTTATGGGGTAACAAATACAGCTATTGCTATTGCTTGGATTCTTAGGCATCCCGCTAACATCCAGCCAATAGTTGGAACGACAAACCACAAACGTCTAAAAGATATTTGTATGGCGTCTAAAGTTAAACTTACAAGAGAAGAATGGTATGAAATATACAGGGCCGCCGGTAATTTACTTCCATGATATTCTTATATCATAGCTAAAAGAACCTGAGAGATAATTTATTGTCTTTCAGGCTTTTTTTATTTAAAAAGTTTTAATATTAAACAATATTTTGATCTATGTAACTATGATATAATTTCAATATGTGATAAATGAACATAAAAGGTTTGGTGATGAAAATGTATAAGAAGATATTAGTAGTTGATGACGAAGCTAGAATTGCAGACACTATCGCCTATGCCCTAAAACGTGAAGGATTTAATGTGGAAGTTGCATATGATGGTGAATCAGCCTTAAAGAAAATAAATAATTTTCATCCTATTGTTTTAATACTGGATATTATGATGCCAAAATTAAACGGTTATGAAGTTATTAAAAGAATAGAAGATAGAACAATGATTGGTATAATTATGCTAACAGCCAAAAGTGACATAGTAGATAAAATTTTGGGACTTGAGCTAGGAGCTGATGACTTTATAGTCAAGCCTTTTGATATGCGTGAACTTACGGCAAGGGTCAACTCACTTGTAAGGCGGCTTGAAAAAGTTGTTGTTAAAGAAGCTTTGATACTTGGAAAACTAAAGGTCAAAATACCTGAGAGAAAAGCCATGATTGAAGGTACCCCACTAGATTTAACCCCCAAAGAATTTGATCTTTTAGTTGCACTTGTATCTCATGCTGATAGAGTATATTCAAGGGATGAGCTTCTAGACCTTGTTTGGGGTAGTGATTATATTGGAAGTACTCGAACAGTAGATATTCATATGAGGAGATTAAGACAAAAACTAGGAGTTCCACACGAAGAAATGTTACAAACCGTTCATGGGGTTGGCTATAGAGCATCAGGAGGAATACATGCGAATTAGCATAAGAACTAAATCTAATCTATTTCTTGCAGGCCTTCTGCTACTAACTGTTGGTATGCTTAGCCTACTAGTTTTAAGTGAAGTTAAAAAGGAACAACAAGTTCATCATGAAAGCCTACTTAGCCAACAATCTAAAGTAGCAAATCTTTATATTAATCAATCTTATGCACAATATAGCAATGTAGAGAGCAATGAATTTCTTAAAAATAAAGGTCAAGATTTAGCAAAACAAATTGAAACATTAAGTGGTATGCAAGTAATCTTGTACAATATGAAAGGTACAGAAGTTGGAAATTCATTTCCTATGGGTTCACATAATATTATAAATACTACTATTCCATATGCCGCAAAAAACAAAGTTGCATATGAGGTAAGTGATGACTTTCTTTATTATTCTGCTCCCATAAGTAATATTAATGGACAAATAGCTGTCGTTGAGTTTATATACCCTCTAAAAGAAAATATAAATTTTATAAAAAAAATTATTATGATTTTTGTGTATATCGGAAGCCTAGTATTTGTGCTTAGCTATATCATTGGATATATATATTTTAACAGTATAGTAAGCGATATTTTAAAACTAAAAAAACATATAGATGAAATAAAAATAGGTGGCTTTAAGCATGTACAGATATTAAAACGAAGTGATGAGCTTAAAGACCTTGAGCAAGGCATATGTTTCATGTATAGCCGAATTGAAGAAAATATTAAAACTATGGATAAGGAGCACGATCAGCTAAGATATGCAGTCGAAAAGCTTAAATTATTAGAGCAGCAGCAGAAACGTTTTATTGGAAACATAACTCACGAGTTTAAAACACCCTTAACTATTATCAGGGCTTATGTTGACTTAATAGAAATGTACACTGATGATCCATTGCTTCTAGAAGATGCAAAGAAAAATATCAGAAAAGAAACAGATAGACTTTTAGAAATGATAGAAAAAGCACTTCATCTTTCTTCCCTTGAAAAATACGATTTTGAATTAAGTGCAGAACCTATTGAAATTATGGAACTACTAAAAGGCATCTGTGATCGTATTAATGTAAAAGCTAAAAAATTTGAATTAACAATGTTTCCTGATCTTAATGAAGCTTATATTTTGGGTGACCATGAAAGTGTAATGCAGATTTTTATTAACATATTGGATAATGCAATTAAATATAACAATCCAAATGGAAAAATATTTGTAAATAACTATATAGAAGATGACAAAGTTTGCATCATTATACGGGATACAGGTATTGGTATACCTGATTTGTCAAAAGATAAAATATTCCAACCTTTCTACAGAGTAGATAAAGAAAGATCTAGGCAAACTAGTGGAATAGGCCTAGGACTTGCCCTTGTAAAAAAATTGGTTGAGATGCAAAAGGGCACTATAGAACTTATCAATATTAAAGAAGAAGGAACTGCTATAAAAATAACATTTCCTCATTTATTATAAAATATACAATTTGGAAACAAACGTGTATACTTTTGAAATAATATACTGATATTATATGTTTATACAATAAAACTTAACAGAATATGGGGGAATAATAAAACTTATGAAAAAAAATGTAAAAATAATGATAATTATACTATTAATAGTATTTTTAGGGGTAAGTGGTTTTTATGCCTATATTAATTATAGTACAAAGAAATGGACAAGTCTTGTATACCCAGGTGTTAAAATTGGTGATTTAGATATATCCGGAAAAACACTTGCGCAGGCAAAAGATATGGTATCGCAAAAATATCAATCCACCCTATTAAAGAAAAATGTAAATATTAAAACACCACAGAAAACTTATTCATTGAATTTTGCAAAGATGAGTGCAAAATATAATGTTGATGAAGTAGTTAATGAGGCTTTTAATTACGGTAAAGATTTATCATTATACAAAAAATATAAATTAATTAGAAAGCCTGAAAGCAAACTACTTAATATGAAATTCACTTACGATTCTAAACCTTTATCAGATCTTATTGCTAATATGAAAAAAGAAATTAATAGTAACCCTAAAAATGCAAGTATTTATAGGAGCGGTAATTATTTTGTTATTACACCTGATAAAAAAGGTTATACACTTATGGATGATAAACTAAAAAAGGAAATTATAAGTAAAATAAATGGTGACATAAACTCTCCGGATATTTTAGTAAATGCAGAGATTAAAACTGTTTTAGCAAGTGTAACAAACGAAAAACTTCAAACAGTTAACACAAAACTTTCAAGTTTCTCTTCTAATTTTGGAACTTCGGCGTATGGCAGGTCCACTAATATAACCCTTGCAACAAATAGCATTAACGGAACTATTCTAATGCCTGGAGAAAGTTTTAGTTTCAATGGAACAGTTGGAAAACGAACAGCAGCCAAAGGTTATCAGCCAGCACCCGTTGATATTGGTACCAAAGTAAGTTCAGATTATGGTGGCGGAATATGTCAGGTATCAACTGCATTATATAATGCAATAATTAGGGCAAACATTAAATCTACTGAAAGGAATCATCATTCTATACCGTCAACTTATATACCTTTAGGTATGGATGCAACCGTAGATTGGGGTAATTTAGACTATAAATTTACTAACACCCTAGGATATCCTGTTTTTATTGAGAGTATTGTAAGCAATAAAATACTAACATTTAATGTTTATTCTAATTCAAGTTTAACAAATAAATCTTATACCCTAGTGCATGATATATATGCTGCTGTTAATCCGGGACCTACACAGTATATAGACGACGCTTCCCTTCCTGTTGGCAGTATTGTACAAGAGCAGTTTCCATTGATTGGATACAAAGTAAGAACATATAAAGATACAACTCAAAACGGTAATGTTATTAACCACGAACTAATTTCAAATGATAGTTATCAGGTAAAAGCTGAGGTAATTAGAGTAGGTACTAAAAAGGAGCATTAAATATGCTAAATAAAAAAATTGTTCTAATTATAATCGGCATTATATTCATAGTTGCTTTTTCAAAGTTTTCTCAAAACACAGATACAAGTCGGCAAACAATAGATGCTGGAGGAAAGGAAATCACACTGATTAAAGGTGATAATATTTCAACCTACAATGAACCTGCATTAAAAAAAATTGATCTTATAAATGATATACGTGCTTTTGAATGGATAGATGATGACACTATATTAATTTCTAAGGAAAATAAAACCTATCCCAAAGTTTTTACTGATAGTGGGATGGTATATCCTCAAAATTTATATTTATATAATCTTAAAACAAATGAGGATAAATTAATTCTTGGTTCAAAAGAAAGCATGGGTAATGCTGTTTTATCTCCAGATAGAAAGCATATATTTTATAAAGAAGGTATAGAGAACTTAACAGGCTTTATTCTTAATATTAAAACAAAACATAAAATACAAGTTACAAATCGTGATAACATTTCTCCTACCGATGGGCAATGGATAGACAATGATAATGTTATATTTAGTACACTTCCAGAAAGTAAGATTTACACTGCCAGTGTCAAAGGAAATATTTCCTTATTAACAAAGGTCAAAGGCATAACTTCAAACACTATAAAAATTAAAAATGATTTATACTATATTATAGGAGAAAAACTATATAAACAAGAAATCAACTCCAGTAATAAAATACTTTTGAGCGACGGAGTAAATTCGTTAATACCTTCCCCAAATCAGTCACAATTTGCATTAGTTAAACATAATTCTAATACAAATAGATCACTTATATTAAGTGACCTGCTCGGAAATAAACTTAAAACCTTTGCTGAAGGTACACAGATTATGGGTACAAGTTGGTCTAGTGATGGATCTAAACTTGCCTATACCGTTGCATCAGAAAACAATTGTGACGCTGGATTATTTGTAGTTAATGTAAAAAGTTATAAAGTAGTACAACTTGCTGTAGATATTCAGTATATTTCTGATTCAGTAAAATGGAGTCCCTCTGGAAAAAGACTTCTAGCATCTCACTTTATGATGCATAATAATAAACCCTCTTTTACAACTCATATCATTGACTTAAAATAATGTTTATATTTCTGAAAATCAAAATGAAAGAAAAAATAAAGTAAAAGTCTAAACACATATAAATTTATATGTGTTTAGGCTTTATTAAATTTAACAAAATTCTAATTAACTTTAATTATTTATTTTTAAAAAAGAGGTATTTGGAAATATTTGGAGAATACTTTCTATATATAATTAGGAGGCGCATACAATGATTTATGATGCATTTAAAATTGCTAAGCATTTAAATATAAGTAAAGTTACTGCATATGCTAAAATGAAATTACCCGAAGTAAAACCCTTTTTAATAACACACAATGGTAAAACCTGTGTAGATGAAAAAGGACTAGATGCAATTAAACAATGTCTAAAATACAATCAAACCGCTGAATCAGAAGTTGCAGCTACCGTAGTTGCATCAAACGTAGTAACTTTATTAAAAGAAGATATGATTGAAACACTTAAAAATGACATTGAGTTTATAAAACAACAATTAAATGTAAAAGACGGACAACTTTATGATATTAATAAACTATTAGAAAATACGCAGGTTCTTTTTAAACAAGAACAAGAAAAAAATAAAATTGTGTTATCCTTACCTGAAACCATTAAAGAACACGATATCCAATTGCTTGATACACTAACACACTCTCTTGAAAGACAAAGGGCTAAAGCATTAGCCGAAGAAGTCCTCCATAGAAAAAAAGGACTTTTCAAAAGAATATTTGATAAATAAAATATATATGACCTTCCTCTACGATAAGAGTATAATGTACCTATACAGTATGCTTTTGCAAAAACAACAATATTTTTGTAATTATACTAAATCATTAGGAGGTAAATACATATGTTAAAACAGACAATAAAAGACGATATTATTAAATATATGAAGAGTAGGGATAAAATAAGACTAACTACTTTAAGAACTTTAATGGCTGACGTTAAAACTAAAGAAATGGATTCAAAGAAGGAAATTGAAGAAGTCGATCTCGTAAATATTATTGAAAAGACAATTAAACAATTGCATGAAACTCTAGACTATGCAAAAAAAGCTAATAATGCAGAAGTCATATCTGAATCAGAAACATCTATTGAATTGCTTTTACTTTATATGCCAAAGCAATTTACTGAAGATGAAGCAAAAGCAATTATTACAGAAGTTATTACTGAGAATGGTTTCAAGGGTAAAGGTGACATGGGTAAAGTCATGAAAGCTATTATGCCAAAACTAAAAGGTAAATATGACAGTAGGAAGGTAAATCCACTTGTAATTCAGTTACTTTCTTAAATAAATTAGGGTAGTAATATTATATTACTACCCCCTTTTATTCATGGATTTATTTTTACTAGAACATTATTATCTATTAATGCAAGGTATTCCAATTAAACTTCCTTCAGTTGCTTTTTTGGTAAAATCAACTACAAAATCACCTAAGACCAATTTAATTTTTTTAGACCTAGCAAGTTCTATAATTTCACATAATTGTATAGTCGAATCTGTTATTGTGCTAACTTGCGTTACAACTATTGTATCTCCCTCAATAACTTTATCTAATAGCTTATTAAACTCTAAATATACTTTATCACTAACGACTCCTAATTCTCTTAATTTGCTTACTTGCATTCCTATATCCTGTTTACTGTTATCTGTTGAACATCTTGCATATCCGTATAACATATTTTTCATCCTCTCTGTATACTGTTTTGGGCATTGTTTATATAATATGTTTTATTTAATATAATCTCTCTTCCTATATAGTAATATAGGGTATTACTAATACATAATATCATGTTTTTGAATACAAAAACACCAATCTTTTGTAGATAACATAATTTTCTATTTGTTTATAATATTCTCTATCATTTTGCTTTGATTACACCGAATTGTTATTACTGCCTAATTCCTTATTCAGCTTCTTAAGTACTCTCTTTTCAATTCTAGAAATATATGACCTTGAGATCCCAAGTATTATTGCTATTTCTCTTTGTGTTCGAGGCTTACCATCAAGTAATCCATACCGCATTTGAATTATTACTTTTTCTCTATCTTTCAAAACTAGGTTTATCTTACTATAAAGCCTTTTAATTTGTATTTTATTTTCTACTATATCAATAACAGAATCTTCCTCACTACGTAATACATCCATAAGGGACACCTCTTTTCCCTCTTTATCCGTACCAATAGGATCTTGCAGATACACTTCCCCTTTTATTTTTTTATTACTCCGAATTAGCATGAGTATTTCATTTTCTATGCACCTTGCAGCATAAGTTGCCAGTCTTATTCCCTTATTCATATCAAATGAATCTATACCCTTAATAAGTCCCACAGTTCCAATCGATATAAGATCATCTACATCCTTTCCTGGGTAAGAATATTTTTTTACTATATGTGCAACTAATCTCAAGTTTCGTTCAACTAATGTTGCTTTGGCTAATAAGTCACCTTCCGCAAACTTTGTTAAATAATATTTTTCCTCTTCCTCACTTAGTGGTTGAGGAAATGAATTATTACCAGTTATATAAGCTGTTAAAAATGTAACATTTCCAATCATATCTAATAAACAATTTATGAAAAACACAGATGTTCCTCCTACTAGAGCTTATAGATATAATATGATTAATTATTTGTTTTCATGTTTTTAATATTTAATTTGCAAATATAAATTTCTAAGAATTATCAATATCAACTAAAAAAGAGCCCCCACTGGAGACTCTTACACATACATTATCATATGATTTAATTCATTTTCTCATCATCTAATAACGTAGTATTCTCATTTAATAATGTAGTATCCTCATCTAATAATGTGGTATTATCCTCTACTTCTTCTTTTTCCTTAATATTTTTTTGAGCTTTAATCGCTAATCGAGTAGATTGTGCTACTAAACCCTCTTTTTTTTGTTTATCAGATCTATTCTTTAATTTTAACTTTGTTAAAAAGCTGAAACTTATGTATTCATTCAAATCTTCCTTAATGTAAATATATATTCCAATAACGATACTTGCTATTGCTCCTAAACATCCGATAATTAGAAGTATTATATATCTTATATATAAATTTTTATCCACATATTCGCCCTCTTATTTTATCGACTTTGTAGCTTTCAATTCTTTTATACGACTTTCGAGCAAACCAAATCCATAGTCATTTGTTGATCGATTATATCTTTTTAAAGCTAGTTTATAATAAGTATTCACTTTAGTGTAATCTTTCTTTAGAGTCGGCTTATGAATTTCAACATTATAATAAAGTAATCCTAATTGAGTATACCCTTGGTAATCAACTGGAAAAACAGATATCATTCTTTTAAATGTTTTTTCACTATTCTTATAGTCACCAATTTCTTCATATGCATTTCCAATAGAATAGTATCCATCTATCTTGTTAAAACCATTATCTAATGCTAAATTATAATATTCTAGACTTTTTTTCATTAAAGTAATATATTTAGCAGATTTTACGCCAATAGAATCTCCTTTATCACTATATGCTTTTCCTAGTCTTGCGTACAACTTGTAATCTGCTGTTCCTTTTCCAGTTGCCTTAACTAAGGAATTCGCTTTTTCTAAAAGCTTAATAATCATATCAAAGCTGTTTGGATATACATTTAAATTATTTAAATATATATCTGATAAATCCATGTAACCTCTTATTCTCGTGTCTACATCCGGGATAGTCTCATTATAATTTTCTAGATTAGCTACTATTCTTAATACATCCTTAGTTGAATTCTGATTATACCCAAGTACCTGAGCTGTAGCTTTGTAATATGGCACAGCCTTATCAACCGGATTTTCTATCTTTCCAAAATATTTATAGGCTTCTTTATAATTTTTTTCTTTAAAAGACGTAGTTCCCATAAGTTCTAATATTTCTTCATCATCAGCAACTTTTAAATCTTTTAGCATAACATCATCAATTAAATAGCTGATACATTTTTCCAATCTTTGATTTTCCTCAAGTCTTGTATCTTCAAGATACGTATTCCCAATATCTACATATGCTTCTGGCCTATTCTTGTTTTCTTCAATAGCTAACTTAAAGGTTGTAATCGCTTGATCATATTTTCCTTGTGCTTTTAAAGCTTGTCCATTTTCACTGATACTATTATATTCTTTAATATTTTCTTGTTTTATACCAAAAGCTCCAATAAAAATAAAAATGCATGATATTACAAATGAAAACATCACAACATATACTTTTATCATTTTTTTTCTTACCATGCTTTTATAAACTGAATTTAGTTTACGTATATTTTCAAAATCATAAATAAGTTCCTTAACGGACTGATATCTAAGCGTTGGGTCCTGCTGTGTACATTTTGAGATTATATATTCAAACCCTTCGGAAAGCAATGGATTTATCTCTCGTGCTGGCTTGATCTCATAAGGTGGATCATTAGGACCCCTGCCTGTAGATAAATGATATAACGTAACACCTAAACTATAAATATCTGTCCTAGCGTCCGTTTGGTGGCTTCCATATTGCTCAAGTGCAGCATATCCCTTTGTTCCAATACAAGTTGTATCTGCAGATACTTCTTCTTTATACTCTCTTGCAATTCCAAAATCAATTAATTTAATTTTGCCAAGAGAAGTAAGCATTAAATTACCTGGTTTCATATCTCTATATATAATAGGGTTAGGCTTAAGACAATGCAAGTAATTAAGTACATCACAAATTTGCTTAGCCCAATCAATTACAGTCTTTTCTTCAATTATCCCAACTTCTTGTAATTGTATATCTAATGAAATACCATCGATATAATCCAGTACTAGATAAATTCGATCTTCCTTTGTAATTATATCTACTATTCTTGGAAGTGCGGGATGATCTAATTTTTTGAGTATATTAGTTTCGGCCATCAAATTTGATTTAGAATTAATTGTGCTTATAGAAACTTCTTTAATCGCCCATAATTTTTGTAACTTTATATCTTTTGCAAGATAAACTGTGCTCATTCCACCTCGTCCTAAAATATCAAGGATTTGATACTTATCTTCAAAAACACTACCAATCATATCCATAATTTGACCATCCTATCTTTCTTATATCTATTAATATTTAAAATAACTATTAGAATTTTAAAGTATTCATATTTATTGCTTTATTTGGTTTTTTATGTCTTATATGGTTGTATTATATCATAATTTACTGTAAAATTATATTATAATTGTATAATAATCAAGGGGGAGATATTTCTTGAATCGTAAGAAATTAGCAACACTTATTGCAATATGCTTTACAGTTTCAACTGGAATTGTTCCAGTAAATGCAACTCCGATAACACAACCGGTTAACTTGCAAGACCAAATACCTCAGAAAAATAATTTACCATCAGATAACGGCGAAGATAAAACTTTACCTACCTTACCTCTGGTAAACATCATTTCAAGTAGTAATTCTTCAACTGCGAAAGTTGGAGACACAATTACCTTAAAATTCACAAGTAGCGAAAGTCTTTCTAAAAAACCAACTGTAACAATTTTGGGCAATACACTTGATGTAAATTCAATTGGTAATAATGAATTTACTGCAACCTATAAACTAGACCATAAAGATCAAGAAGGTCTAATTACATTTAACATTAGTGATGTAGTAGATCTTGCTTCAAACTCTATGGAAACAAATGTTTCTAAATTAAGTTCTGGTGATTCCATTAATTTTATAAATCCAATATTATCTGAAGTTACGTTATCTTCTAATAATAAAAATAAAGATTATGCAAAACCTGGTGATATTATCACTTTAAATTTTTCCAGTTTTTGTCCTCTTACTAAAGTTCCCGTAGTAAAAATTGATGGTGTTTCCGCTATTACTACAGCACTTACTCCGACCACCTACAACGCTACCTACACATTAACAGATGCTAATAGTAAAGGTGATGTAAGTTTTGTAATTGAGCAATTATCAATTATAGTTGATGTAGTTTCTCTCCAAAAGGAGACTTCTATTACTTATGGAAGTGGTGTTACTTTCTTTAAATCGATTCCAACCGTTAGTAATGTTGGTATAGACTCAAGTGGCTCTAAACAATCAGCTAAAAATGGCTCAACCATTCATTTAAACTTTACAACTGATATGCCACTTGATTTACGAAATCCTTCAACACTAATATCAATATTTGGTGAAACAGTTAAGCCTCAACTTAGTAGCTCTGCGAATTCTACATATACTTATACATCTGATTATATTTTAAAAGACAGTGATCCAGAAAATATAATCTTTAATATTTCAAACTTGGCTGATTTCGCTGGAAATATTAATCCATCAACCATAAAGTCTGTAACTGATGATAAAACCATTAAACATGATAAAATATCACCAGCTATTAGTAATGTTACTTTCAAATCAAATAATACATTATCTGATCTTGCCAAACCAGATAATGAAGTAACTTTAGAATTTGATACAGATGGGACTGAATCTAAAACTACAACCGTAAATATAGATGGACATAGTGTTCTAGCTGTTAAGGATCCTAATTCTAACCACTATAAAGCTAAATATATCCTCGATAATACGACTAAAGATGGTCAAATAAAATATGACTTTGATGGAATAATGGATGAAGCTGGCAATATAGGTATTCCATCAGTTCCAGGTAAAGATATTGTAACTTTTGACAAAACTGTGCCTACCTTTAGTGATATAAATTTAAAATTAAGCAATGGTAATAGCCTGCTTTCTAACTATGCCAATGTCTCAGATACTGTTAAATTAACCTTTACCAGTAGTGAAAAACTTAAAGATAATCAATTTATCAAAATAAATGGTCATGATTGCAACGTTATCTTAATTTCTGGGGACATATACTCTGCAAGTTATAAATTAGCTGAAAACGACGATGATGCACCCATAAACTTTAATATTTCTTCTTTATTGGATTATGCAGGAAACAAGTCCATAGACTATACTTCCACAACTGATGATTCTTCTATTATTTTTGATAGGACTGCACCCCTAATTACTTTCTCTGGGGTAGCTAATAACGGTTATACAAATATTTCTTCGCCTAAAATAAAAATAACTGATTCTTATCTTGATACTAGTAAAACTCATTTTGAACTAAAAAGAGATGGTATTACATTAGATAATATTACACCAATTACTAATCCTGATGGATCATATTCCTTTCAGGCTTTAGCAGAGGGTTCTTATAATCTTACAATTACAGCTGAAGACTATGCATCTAACATTACAAGCCCTCAAAATCTTTCCTTTACTATTGACAGGAGCTCACCTGAAATTGAAATAATGGGTGTAACTGATAAAGAATATACTAATAATGAGTCCATTACGCCTATAGTTAAAATTACCGATGATAGCCTTGCTAGCGGCTATCCAACTTTTAAACTTACTAAAGATGGAAAGCAAATAAAAACAAATGCTAATTTTAATATTATAAACAATACTTTTTCATTTCCTACATCTGAAGGTGGTGAATATGAACTTACGATTATTGCTAAAGACGAAGCGGGAACCGCAGAATCTATAAAATCTATAAGTTATACAATTGATCGGACTGCTCCCAATATTACTTTTTCTGGGATAGCTAATAATAGTTATACAAATATTTCTACACCTAAAATAGAAATAACTGATTCTTATCTTGATGATAGTAAAACTCATTTTAAACTAACAAGAGATGGTATTCAAATAAATAATATCACACCAAGTGCTAATCCTGATGGCTTATATTCCTATCCGGCTTTAGCAGCGGGCACTTATAATCTTACAGTTACGGCTGAAGACTATGCATCTAATATTACAACCCCTCAAAACCTCTCCTTTACTATTGATAGGAGCTCACCTGAAATTGAAATAATGGGTGTAACTAATAAAGAATATACTAATAATCACACTATTACACCTATAGTTAAGATTACTGATGATAGCCTTGCTAGCGGGTATCCCATATTTAAGCTTACTAAGAATGGGAAACAAATACAAGCAAATGCTAATTTCAATATTATAAACAATACTTTTTCCTTTCCTACATCTGATAATGGCGACTATGAACTTACGATTATAGCTAAGGACGAAGCAGGAAACCCAGAATCAGTAAAATCTATAAGTTATACAATTGATCAAACTGCTCCCACTATTAGTATCAGTGGAGTTCTTGATAATGAATTTAACAATAATGCTTCTACTAGTGGCATAGTTACTTTTTATGATAAAAATCTTGATCCATCTTCTAGTAGGATCACTATAAATGGTAGTGATGTAAGCAGTGGCATTAAAAGAAATGCAAATGGCTCATATTCATACAACTTCAGCAAAACAGAAGAGGGCAAATACATAATTAAGACCTCTACATATGATCTTGCTAAAAATGTTACTACAAAAGATTTGACCTTTAATATTGATCGCACTCTGCCAGTACTAGTTTTTAATGAAAATGCTCCTTATGTTAACACAATTTTTAAACCACAGATAACTAAGGGTTCACCTGAAGATACTATTTTTGAAGTGTTAATAAACGGTGTTTCAGTTAATCCTAATAATTTGCCAGTATTAACGAAAAATCAAAAATATGTAATAGAAGCAATTTCAATAGATGAAGCTGGAAATATTTCAAAACCAACAACTTCGACATTTATATTAGATACAATTAGACCAAAAATTAATGTATCAGGTTTAATTCAAAGTTTCTTTTACGCAACTGACGTAGATCCTAATATAACCTTTTCGGACGCCAATTTACTTAGTTCCTCAATGACATTAAACGGTGTAAGTTATTCTAATGGCAAAATAACTAAAGATGGAGTTTATGATTTAAAATTATCGTCAAGCGACAAAGCTGAAAATAGTAATGAGCAATTAATTCACTTTGTAATTGATAAGAGTAGTCCTTCAATTGAGTTTAGAACTCCATTGAATAATAAAACTTTTAATACAATGATAAAGCCATACTTAATTACACATTCTAAATATGGACTTGATTCAATTTCAATGACTTTAGATGGTGAAGTATATCATGGTGAAGATATAACCATCGAAGGAAAACACACAATTATAGTAACTGCTAAAAATAAATCTGGAAAAGAAACTAAAAAATCATTTACATTTTTCATTAAAACTACACCACCTATTATACGAATTACAAATGTTCAGGAAGGTAAATCCTATAAAGCAGGAATTATTCCTGAAATTTATCAAGAGGAAGCTGTAAAATATCAAATGACATTGAATGGTAAACCATATATCTATGGGCTCGCTATTAATGATGCTGGTCATTATACCTTAGTGATTAAAGCTACAGATACAGCTGACAATGTAGCAACCAAAACAATCCACTTTACAATTGAGAATAAGACACTTGTAAGTGCTATTAAATCTATTAAAGCTCCAAAACTTACTAGTAATCCTCGTAGTATACTTCCTTTTATAGGAACTTTATTGGTACTATGTCTTGGTGGAGTAATTATCTTTATAAAATCTAAATCAAGAAAAAATAAAAGACTAAAAAAAGAAGAAGAAACGACTGAATAATTATAGACTAGTATCTAACTCTATAATAAGTTGTAATATAAATAAATCCCCTTTGCTAGATTAGCAAAGGGGATTTATTTTTTATGTATTATACAAATAATATACAACTAAAAATAGGGTTAACGGATAATATTTATTTACTAACCCTATTTTTCTAATCCACTCGAGTTGACCATTTCTTTTATTTTTACGAAGAAAAAGCACTAAATTTATATCGCTATAAACTTCAGTAGTTCACTCCCATTAATTTTTTCTATGTATTTTTTAGCTAATATGTTATCCACATGAGTTTGCGCAAACTATTTCAATTTAATAAAAAAGTACCAGTTTAATTCCAAGTCCTATTGTTTATAACCTTAGTTTGGCATATACATTATTTTAAATCCACTAATAACATTATTTGTTACATCTATCCTTACATATATCATTGATTCTAAATTATACTGCACTGATTTAAGCGTTGCATCATCCTTATTTACCTTATCAACTGTAGGCTTTCCGTATGCCTTTATTACATCTGAATATGAACTTCCTATCTTAATTCCATTAGGAAGCGCTACTTCCATTGTCTTTAGTCTTGAAAATTTATAAACTGATATTCCTGCTATTTTACAGTCAGCTAGTTTCTTGCTTGTAGTCGAGTCATTAACAGGTGTCGCTGATATAGGCACATATCCCTCTTTATTATAACTTACTGATAAACCATACTGATTAGGCTTTAATTCACCAGTTACTTCATCTGCCTTCCAATCTTTAATCATTGAAGTATCTGTAGGAAAACTATATTTTTTACCGTTGTATGTAACCCAAAAATCATCAGCTACTTTAAATGAATGAACAGCTGCATTAGTTGTTTTTGTATCTACTGTTTTTGTATTTTCTGTTTTTGGGACACTCTGTTTCACTTTATCATTATTCGTTACCTTCTCCGATACATTGGTTCCTCCACCACATGCTGATAAAACTAAAGTTAAGGTGCATGCAAGTGACATAATAAGTATTCCTTTTCTCATTTATTTATTCCCCCTTATTTATTTTTTCTGTTTTTATTATGTTAAAATATTTTATTGTTTTGTCATAAATCTGTCCTATCTTTTTTCTTTTGTTATCTATTGTTTAACTATATATTGTTGTTAATTCCATAACTATGTATAAAAAGGAGCTGCTCTATCCAATGATTCTATTAATCATTTTAAGACAGCCCCTTTTTCTTTATGTTAGTGTTTTTAAGTAGCTTTTTTAATAACAAGCTCTTTTTTTATATACTTTCTACAACTTACTTATTAAACCATTATCATGGTTATTGTGATATTATCCTTTAAGTTGGCTAGCTAAAGATGCATCTGTTTCTTCTATAGTCTGAGCAACTCCATTTAATTGTCCAGTTACGTCACTGCAAACTTTTGGGAATTGTTCTAATACTTTACTCATGTCTAAAAAAGCTTGCAAAAATGAACTTTGTGCTGCACCTTCCCATGAACTTTCAAGACGGTTAACTTCACCTCTTAATGTTGTAATTATGTCTGTTACCTCTCCAGCCTTTTGTGTAAATTTACTTGCAGATGCTCTAAGTTCCTCTGGTGTAATCATAATTCTTGACATATAAATACCTCCTAAAAATTTTTTATTTATATAAACGCTATTTTAGCGACTATAATGAATTAATAAATTATAAATCTGATCCTAAGTTTGGTATATCTTATTAAGAATATTGCAATAAGTCTTTGCTTCTGTTAAACACTCTTGTAAATTTGCAAAATATTCTTATGAATGTCTATCTTTGCTCTCCAAGTCGCTTAATTTATTTCAATTAAAGTCCAGATCCTGGTCCATGTTCTATAGTTAAATCAAAATATACTATAATTAAGAAAATAATTATCCATGGTAGTAACTTTAGAAACTTTAGAAACTTTTTTCTCATGTATTCACGGCCTTTCTTTATGCTTTTTACATTTCGAACGATCTGCCTTCAAATAGCATATCCGATTTGATTTTTTTCTTAAATATTAATTATATAAAGTAGGCTTTTCAAAATTTAATTTTTTCTATTATATAAATAATATTTTAACGACTATATTAAATCAATAAGTTACAAATCTGATCCTAAGTTTGGAATATCTTGATATAGGTCATAATAATTTGTCTTTGCTTCTGTTAAGCATTCTTGTAAATTTGCAAAAATTCTCATATGCATTTCCATATTTGTGCTCCAATCATCGTTGTATTTTTTAAAATACTTGGTGCTTGCACCTGAAACCCAACCCGATCCCCTTAAATTTTCCATTATACTATCTAAATTTTTTTTCATTTTCTTAAATTCTTCAAACGATTTATTATAATCAAGAATAGTTTGCTCTAGCTGATTTAAGTCAATCGTAAGTTTAGCCATAAAAAATCACCACCTCTATTTAGAACCATGGTTTACTAACATACCAAGTACCTTACTTTTTGAAGCTGCTATGCTTCTATCTGCCTCAGCTTTATCAATTTCATTTAACTCTTGATAAATTTCTGCTCTTATTAAATAAGCTTCTCCCAAATTTTCATCTATTGCAATTAAATAATTTACCATTTCAAGCGCCTTATCATAATTTTTTAATTCTTTGTAACACAATGCTCTATAAATAATTAAATCCAACATTCCTGGATTTGAAGAACTAGCGAATCTGAAAGTCTCCAATGCTTCTTTATATGCTTGTTGTGCCTCAGATGTTTTACCTAATTTACTTAAACATAATGAATTATAATAAATAGCAGCAAAATAGTATGAGTTTTCTTCACCATTGGCCATTATTTCCTTACAGCAAGCTAATGCCTTATCGATTTTATTAGTGCCAATATAAATGTTTATAAGATAAAACCTGGTTTCATCATCGAATATTTCTTCAGCTTTCTTAATATCTTCAAACAAACTAACAGCTTCATCTATTCTTTCTTTTGCTACCAGAATTTTTGCTTTCTCTAATGCTATATTTCTTTCCTTTGAATCACCATAATTTACTTTAATTAGGTCTAATGCTTCGTCATACTTTTCCTGACCCTCAAGCAGAAGAATTCTATCAAATACAAATCCATCATCATCTGGGAATAATGCTTGTGCTTTTATCAGAGTTTTTTCTGCCTCTAAATAATTACCTAACTGAATATTAAGCAATATTTTGTAATGATGTCCCTCGAAAATATCAGGATTATACTCAATCATGTTATCAAGTGTTTGTAGAGCTTCATCATATTTATTGTCGTTAATATATATCAGAGCCTTTTGCAACTTTGCATCTGCTCTAAACTTATCTCTTAGAATTGCTTTACTATAATTTTTAATTGCTTCTTCTTTATTCCCAGCTTCTTCTGCTACCCTTGCTAAATTTACGTACAGCTGTGCATCATCATATCCATTATTTACAGCCTTAACATAATATTCTCTACCCATATCATTGTTACCTTGTAAAAATTCAACATTACCAAGATGAAAATATGTAATTCCATTTTTCTTATCTATTAAAAGTACCTTATTAAAGGACTCCTTTGCCTTGTCATACATATCAAGCATCAGATAAGCTTCTCCAAGATTATAATATGTATCTATAAACATTTGGTCTTCATTCTCAGCTTTTTTGTACATTTCTATAGCTTTATCATATTTTTCAAGTGAAAATAATACTTTTCCTTGTTGATTATACTCCTCAGCAGGCATTATACTTACATTTCCCATTTATCTTCTCCTCACAACTACATATTTATTTCTAAATCTTATTTGCATTTTTTTTTATTGTTTTCAATTTTTGTAGAAATAAATGAAATTACCTCATCCATATTCTTATAGTAATTAGGTATTTTCAATTCATTTTCGGTCCTAAAGTATTCAACCTTATTGGACCCCTCGGTACATTTTTTTACGTCAATGTTACCATATATGACTAATTTTTTTGAATTTGCTTCTGCATATGAAACCTTATCTATGTAGTAAATTCTCCTCTCAACACCAGTAAAAATATAAGCAGATTGCGCCTTATTATACGTACAAATATTATCTTTAATTTCAATAAAATTTGTTTTGTACTTAGCTTTTTTTGCATTGTAAGTAAAAAGATATGGTATAATAAGAAATACAACTAATATAGTTCCAATAGCCTCCAATGTTACACCAATTGATGTATTACTTTTAGTAGTTACAAGTCTCAACAGTAGAAGTATTGTCGGTATAGGAATAATATATAGCATATATTTATTGTTTTTATGGAATTTATCACTATCAAATTCATACCTTACCATTCCAAGTTTCTGTTGATATTTTTTTCCATCATGACTGCTAATTAAATCCTTTATTTTCTCCATGGTCTCATCTAAATTAATTTTATTATTCCAAAACTCAGTAAGCACAAGTTCCAATTGTTCAATTACAAAACCATCATATTTATAGTCAATACCTTCAACTACACACCCAATTATATTATCTAGATAATCTTCATATCCAGTGTCTCCTTTATTAGATAGTTGTTTTTTTATTTCGTGAAGTATTTCAGATATTTTCATAGTAGCCTCCTTATATCGTATTACTTTACATTTAATTTTATTAATATGAAAACTCTAATTGCTCCGGCCCAATTATTGGCTCCAGCAATCTATTAGCAATTTTCTTTCCTGCATTATACTTAGGATATAAAGTATAATTTTTTAGTTGTTTATAGTATCTAACTGGTTTTAAGACCGTATTAATAACTTTTCTTGTTTGGAAATAATGTTGCGTGTTATTCTTCAATATACTCTGAATTGGTTTTAATATTCGCGTTGTATTCTTTCTTGTAAATTTGCTGTTTACAGAAGTATAGGATTTTTGGACAAAGTGTTTGATCCCCGCAATTCGGCCATTGTTTTTAGCATATTTCGTAGCTAAATTGACATTTTTAAGTTCAGTTCTAAATGATTTTACTAAACTACGCATTCCATAAACAAAATCAGCAGCGCTTGCAGCTACATATACACCTTTAAGACCCGTTTCAAAAAAATGATTGTTAATATTTAATCTCTGATCAATTGCTTTACCACCAGATGCAAACATTTCAAAACCACCTTTTCCAGATAGTCTTTCTGCTTCTAATCTATTACTTCCTTTTTGAGAAGCTTTTATATCATAATGCACTGAAGCAACCGTATCTATTGCTAACAAAGCTAGCGATAATATACCAAAAAAGAACATTGCACCAGTTCCTAATGTAAATATTGTAACTGCCGCCGCTACTACTGCCAACGCAACGGTTCCTACAGCTTTTATTATATATTTGCCACCACTATTATACCAATCCTTAATTCCATCTTTAACTCCTCTTACGCCCTTTTGGCTCAATCCATTTCCGCCTAATATAGCCGCTGATAATATAGAAATTCCACCATTCTTTACTTTGTCCAACCAAACCGCAGTATTACTAATATTAATGCCATATTTTCCTTCAAATTTTTCTGTTATTGAAGTTATACGGCTAGCAACTCGCTTATCCGACAGTTTAGCCTTCTCAGAAAATTCACTCATTTTTGTACCAAATAATTTAAGTTTATCAATTTTAGATTGATATTGTATATTCTTTTTATTTATACAATCATTAGCATATCGAAGGTTGTTACGCGATGTAGGTATTAATTTAAGTTCATTAACTGTACATACAAAATTTTCTTTTTTACTTTCAAATGCATCTGCTAATCTAGTAGCAACTGTAGTAATATCACTAATTGCTCCATAATCAATAACCATTACACTCATTATATCCCTCCCTATATTTGCAAATATTACACCTATTACTTGATTGTTAAAATCTAGCTTTTAAAGCCTTTACGGTTGCATCAGCAGTTGCCTTTAAAGCATCTACCACTTGTCCAGTTCCTTCTCCAACATTTTTTTCTATCTGAGCAATTTCTCTTTGAACATTAGCTTCAGCTTTAGCGATACTAGCTTTTATGGACGCTATCCTAGCAGCTTCCTCTTGTTCAATTTCCCTTTGGACAGCTTCAATCTCATTTTGAATATTATTCTGAGCACTTAAGATATTACTATCACTCTCAAGTGATCCTTCCTTTAAGTTAGCTATTTTTTCAATTGTATTTCCTAAGTTATCACTTTTAACATTACTTTTAAAACATTCGTGTAACCTGTTCGTTTCACCATTACTATTTTCGATCAAAAAACAATCATTTACCAAAGACCTTTTATACCTCATTAAATCGCTTTTAATTTGGTTCTTATCTATAATACTCTCCTCCTACTATTAACATTAAACTGCTAACTTTAAAATGCATCTCCGCCACCCTAATGCAGATTATTGTTGCCACTATTAAACTGATTATTGCCGCTCTCCATAAATGGATTAGTACTACTGCCATTAAAATGATTATTGTTACCTCCTAAAATAGGAGGAGTATATGGTTTTTTAGGAGCTCCTGCAGATGCCTTAAATTGAGCAGTTAGCTGTGCATCCCAATCCAAATAACCTTGCAAGCAATCTTCTAGTTCATTCTTTATTGTATATAGATTATCTTCTTCATCCTTTAGCTTAGTTTTAAGTTCAGTGTACTGCGTTTCAAAAGAATCCTTGCCTTCACCTTTCCAATCAAATAATAATTTTTCAGTTGAATCAAATACTCTTTCTCTAGCAGATCTGTAAGTTGTTACAGCATTTCCAAACCTACTAATAGCTTCCTTAAAGTTTTTTGTATCTATTTTTGTTACACTACCTGTACCAGATGCCATTTATTAACCTCCTACTCGTTAAGTATTGTTTTGATTTTTTCAATTTCGCCTCCAAAACATAAATATCCATCACCTAGTTTTATTGGCTTGCTAAATTCTCTCTCTTGTTTTAATGATATATCTATAAACTTTAGATTAGCTATATCATCAAATAAGATTACCTTCTTATTTTCTTTTATTTGTTTTACAATTTCCGGTGTACCATATACTACTGCTGCGTTATCAAGATTTGTAAATATAACGGCAATTTTTAAGTTCTTTAACTGTTTTGTAATTTTTGAAAACTTGTCATAAAGCTCTTTATCTTTCACTGTTTCCTCAATAAAGCTAGAATTCTCTATAACTAGCAGAATTAATGGATATTCTTTAAGAAGTTCACTCTCAGATTTTGTACCTCTTCGCTCTATTAAATCACTTTGTCTATTTTCGAGTTTTTCTATAATGTTATCAATCATACCTGCTATGTCTGCAGTGTCAATTGTATATTGTTTAACGTAACCAAAGTCCTTAACACTCTCAAGTTGACGCTTCATGCTATCGAAAACATATGCTTCTGTCAAATTATTGAAAATGGTTTTATTTATAGTTGTCATAATGTGTTTAATAAAGTTTGTTTTACCACTCTTTTCTCTTCCCATAATAGCAAGCATCCCTATTGTTAATAAGTTTATGTGATTAAATGTTACTGTTGAATAATCAATACCAATAGGAATTTCGTATGGGCTGGCAAATTGAACTCTATTATTTGCAAATACCTCACTACCCTTAAGTATTTCTGGTACCTCAGGAA
>NZ_CALEVF010000045.1 GCF_937920395.1 uncultured Clostridium sp.
CACGGTGGTGTGAGAGGTCGCTAAATAAACTAATTATTTAGCTCCTACTCGATTTGTCTTAACAAATATTAAATAAGGTTTTACAAAAAAATATACGAGGGGGAATTACCATGCCAGTTGTAAATGTAAGTCTTCAAGTTATTCCAGTTGTAACAGAGAATAGAATTTATCCAGTGGTGGATAAGGTTATAGAGTATATTAAGTCGCGAGGAGTGAAATATGAGGTAGGGCCAATGGAAACCACCATGGAGGGAGAATTAAGTCTACTGCTCGAAATCGTAGAGAAGGCTCAAGAAATTTGTGTAGCGAGTGGAGCATCTAGAGTACTATCTGTAGTGAAAATTGATTATAAGGCTGAAGGCGTGACAATGAATGAAAAAATATATAAATATAGAAAATAAGATTATACCTATAGTTTTTCAAATAGTAATTCTTTTGATATGGCAGGTAGCTGTAGACAAGTGGAAGGTTCCACAGTACATATTGCCTTCACCAAAAGACATTATTATTACTTTAGTTAATATATTACCAAACATTACTAGCCATATTTACACAACTTTATATGAGGCATTGATTGGGTTTACGATATCAATTGTGTTTGCATTAATTTTAGCTATACTAATGGATAATGTAAAACTTGTTAAAAAGTGTTTATATCCAATTATAGTAGTATCTCAAACTATTCCTATAATAGCCCTAGCGCCACTTTTTATAATATGGTTTGGTTTTGGGATAATGCCTAAGATAGTAGTTGTAGTGTTGGTATGCTTTTTTCCAATAGTTGTTAGTTTGATTGATGGATTAGAGTCTGTTGATAATGATATGGTAAACCTCCTAAAGACTATGGGAGCCAGCAAATTTCAAATCTTTACAATGGTGAAACTACCATCTTCTACCGTTAATTTTTTCTCAGGTCTTAGAATAGCTGCCACATATAGTATTATGGGTGCAGTTATTGGTGAATGGCTAGGAGGAGATAAAGGTCTTGGAGTATATATGATTAGAGCCAAAAATTCATATTCACTTGATAAAGTTTTTGCTGTAATAATAATTATAGTAATATTAAGCATGGCATTATTTGGACTTCTGTATTTACTACAATATATTTTAACTCCTTGGGCTCGAAATTCAAATGAAAACAATAGATAAAAATAAACGGTACATATTATTATATTTGGGGGTAAAGTTATGTTAAAAAAATCAATTGCTTTATTATTAGCGACTTCAATGGTCATAGTTATGTTTACGGGTTGTGGTGTTAAAAAAGATAATTCGAAAAAGGAGGTTACATTAAAAAAAATTACTGTTATTTTAGATTGGATACCAAACACCAACCATACGGGTTTATATGTTGCAAAAGATAAGGGATATTATAAAGAGCAAGGGCTTGATGTGGAAATTATTCAGCCAGCACAGGGAAGTACAACAAGCTTAATTGCTGCAGGTAAAGGAGATTTCGGTGTAAGCTATCAAGAAGATGTGACTTATGCAAGAACGGCTAAAGAGCCACTTCCAGTAAAAGCTATAGCTACAATTATTCAACATAATACATCTGGTTTTGCTGCACCTAAGGCAAAGAATATTAAATCACCTAAGGATTTTGAAGGGAAAACTTATGGGGGGTGGGGTTCGCCCTCTGAGTCTGCTATATTAAAAGCAATAATGGAAAAAGACAATGCTGATTTTTCAAAACTAAAGATAGTTGATGCAGGTACAGATGATTTCTTTGCTGTAACTAAGAAAAATATTGATTTTGAATGGATATTCTACGGTTGGACAGGTATAGAAGCTAAGCTCAAAAATATACCGATTGATTACATTGATATTGGTAAGTTAAATTCAGATTTAGATTACTATACGCCAGTAATTATAGCTAATGAAAATAAGCTAAAAAAGGATCCGGAAACAGTAAGAAAATTTTTAGCTGCAACTACAAAAGGGTATGAATATTGCATTGCAAACCCTGAAGAAAGTGCTAAAATATTAGTAAAAAATGCACCAGAGACAGATAAAAAATTAGCTCTTGAGAGTCAAAAATATATGAAGAATCAGTATAAAGCTGAATCTAAAAAATGGGGCGTAATGAAAACATCGGTTTGGGATAATTACACTAAATTCCTTTTGGACAGAAAGCTTATACCAAAAGATATGAAGGCGAGTGAGGCATTTACTAATGAGTACTTACCAAAATAATAATATAAAATTAGTTGTTAAAAATATAGAAAAAAATTTTGAATCTATGAATATAATAAAAAATGTTTCATTTTATGCAAATGAGAATGAATTTGTAAGCCTACTTGGACCAAGTGGAAGCGGTAAAAGTACCATTTTTAATATTATATCAGGTCTTATGATTCAAGATGCGGGCAGGATCATAATTGATGGTGAAGAATGCTCAAGTCGACTTAAAAAAGTAAGTTATATGCGCCAAAAGGACTTGCTTCTTCCATGGAAAAATATTATTGATAATGTAACTCTACCTCTTGTTATAAAAGGCAAAGCTAAAAGAGAGGCAAGGAAACAGGTCCTTGAATATTTTAAAGTTTTTGGACTTGTTGGTTTTGAATATAAATATCCTTTTCAGCTTTCAGGAGGGATGAGGCAAAGAGCCGCTTTGCTTAGAACATATATGGCATCATCGGATATTATGCTGTTAGATGAACCGTTTGGCGCATTAGATGCTATTACAAGGTCTAAAATGCATTCTTGGCTTCTAGATGTAATTAAGGAACTTAAAGCTACCATCATCTTTATAACACATGATATTGAAGAAGCCGTATTCTTATCTGATAGAATATATGTATTATCAGATAAACCAGCAACAATAAAAGCAGAAATAATAGTTGATTTGCCTAAAACTCGAACAAAAGATATAGTTACATCAGAAAAATTCAATGAAATAAAAAAAGAAATATTACTTGCATTATAAATAAGACACCTAACTTAAAACCTGTTAAGTTAGGTGTTTAATTTTAACATTATTAACAAATGTATGATAGTATAGATTAATACTTATTTATCTAATAAAAATATAAGTTAAGCTAGGAGAGATATTTATGAAACAAAATTTAGTTATTGTATTAGCACCGGATTCTTTTAAAGAAAGTATGACAGCAAAAGAAGTTTGCACAGCAATGGAAAAAGGAATAAAAAAAGCGAATAATAATATTACCTGTGTACACGTTCCAATGGCTGATGGAGGAGAAGGAACTATGCAGTCATTAGTAGATGCTACTAATGGAAAAGTATATTCTTTAAAAGTAGTTGGACCGCTTGGAAATATGGTAGAAGCACAATACGGCATTTTAGGACAAGGAGAAGTAGGCATATTAGAAATGGCTAGTGCCAGTGGAATACAGCTAATACCTGCAAGGCAAAGAAATCCTTTATTAACAACAACTTATGGTACTGGGCAGCTTATAAATGCTTGTTTAAATCATGGAGTAAAAAAAATATTAATAGGTATTGGTGGAAGTGCTTCAAATGATGGCGGAGCGGGAGTTGTACAAGCACTTGGTGGAAAATTATTAGATGATCAGGGGAATGAATTAGGTTTTGGTGGTGGAGAATTAGGAAAACTAAATAGCATTGATTTAAAGGATTTTGACCCTCGCTTAAAAGAAGTTGTAATTGAAGTAGCTTGTGATGTTAACAATCCACTTTGTGGAGAAAAAGGAGCTTCTAATGTATTTGGTCCACAAAAGGGAGCCACCAAAGAAATGATAGAAATATTAGATGATAATTTGAAACACTATGCAGATATAATAAAAAAACAATTTGGTAAAGATGTTATAGATGAAACAGGTGCTGGAGCAGCAGGAGGTCTCGGGGCTGGACTTTTGGCATTTTTAAATGGTACTTTGAAAAAAGGTATTGAAATGGTAATTGAATATACTGGATTAGAACAAAAAGTAAAAGATGCAGATATGGTTTGGACTGGAGAAGGAAGTATAGATTATCAAACTCAATATGGAAAAACTCCTTTTGGTGTTGCAGCAGTTGCTAGTAAACACAATAAGCCAGTGATTGCACTCGCCGGAAGGGTTGGAGAAGGCATAGATATATTGTATGAAAGTGGAATAGATTCAATATTTGGCATCATGCAAGGAGTAACTTCTATGGAGGAAGCTCTAGTTAATGGAAAGGAAAATGTTGAAAAAACATCTGAAAATATAATAAGACTTATGAACTTATTATAATTTGCTGAAATGGTATAAGCATAAGTTGAACAAAATAGTGATATTAATAATGTATAAAAAAGTATAAAATTATTTATTTTAAATATTTATTTGACATATGCTGCATTCCGAGGTATACTATATCTCGTAGTGCAAATAACTACTAGCGCAAATAGCTAATATGGCTCCTTGGTCAAGAGGTTAAGACGCCACCCTCTCACGGTGGATTCAGGGGTTCAATTCCCCTAGGAGTCACCATTTATTTTCTATTGGGGTGTAGCCAAGCGGTAAGGCACTAGACTCTGACTCTGGCATTCGCAGGTTCGAATCCTGCCACTCTAGCCAAAAATTTAATCAAATTAAGAATAATAGTTTTTTAATATGATGAATATAAGTAATCCTAGCATAAATTTATTTTGCTAGGATTATTTTTTATTTATTTAAAGATTGAAAATGATAATTTATCTGAAAATATTTTTTAGAAACACACATACACCAAGAACTAGAAAACTTGAGGGGTGAAATTTTTGAATGATAATATTGATGTTAATGAAGAGATAATACTAGAAAATACTGATAAAGAGACTTATATTGTCGGTAAAAATTATTATTTAAATAATAAAGTTAAGGACATAGATGTGGAAATAGAAGATATAGATAAACCAGAAGAAAATACACGGACTACCATAACTTCAAATGTAGAGTTACCAAATCTTGATTTATATAAAGTAGACGTTAGTTTTGATAATGTGGATTTATTTATAAACTATAATTGTGATTGCAATAAATATAGTTTTGGTTATTATGGACGAAGAAATATGTGCAAACATGTTGTGGCTACGTTATTAAAGTATGTTAATGAGAAAGAACAAATTATTAAAGTGAAGAAAATGATTAAAACAAATAATCTAATTAAACAAATTACTAATAGCATAAATGTAGCTCAAAGATCAAAAATATACTTAAATATAGAAATAAAATATGAGCACGAATCTAGAGGCGATAACACAAAATCATTTGTGAGCTTAAAGATTGGTGAGGAAAAGAAATACGTAGTTAAGAACATAAAAGAATTCTTAATTTGTTATAATAAAAGTTTTGAGCCTATGGAATTTGGGAAGAAATTTACATATGATCCGTGTTTGCATTCTTTTAAAGACGAAGATCTAAATATAATAGAGCTTTTTAAAGAAGCAGGTGAACTTCAATCTGTTGCAGGGTCAGCTAACACATATAAGAGTAATGCAGTAAAGTTTCTTTCAGGTAAAAAAGCTTTTTTTACAGATAGTATGATTAAAAGATTATTAAAGTACTTATACAATAGAGATTTAACTGTTGTTATAAAAGGTGAAACTTTTACTAATATACACATAGAAAAGGAACCTATGCCTCTAGAGTTTAATATAAATAGGCAAGAAAATAAATTTATACTAGAGCAGAAGGGTAATATGCCTATTTCATTAACTAGTGATGGTGAATTCTTTTTTTATGAAGGAAAGATATATGAGCCACCAGTTGCACAAAGAGATTCTTATATGCCCTTTTATAATAGATTTAACGATGAAAAAAATGGTTGCATAGAATTTTATGAAGAAGAGAAAGATGATGTAGCATCATTTGTACTTCCGACATTAAATAAAATAAGTAATAAAGTTGATATAAATATGTCACTTAAAAATGAATTTTATATAAAAGAACTTAAGCCAATTGTTTATTTTGAAAAGAAGTCTGAAAATGTTGAGGCTCTTTTAACTTTCAAATATGGAAATGTTGAAATAGACCCTTTTAATAGTAAAGATAACAAAACACAAGAGGGAAGAACACTTATAAGAGATATGGATAAAGAAATGAGTATTATAAATCAATTTGATCAAGCTGGGTTTGTTCGTACGAATAATAGTTTTGAAATGTTAGATGAGGAAAAACTTTTAGAGTTTTTGGTTTCAGGGCTCGCAAAGCTTCAGCAAATGGCAGAGGTTTATTATTCTGAGGAGTTTAAAAAAATTAGTGTTCATGGAAATTCTGGATATAAGTCAAATATTACACTTAATAAAGATAATCTATTAGAATTCAATTTTAGTATTGAAGGTGTAGATAATATTGAACTTAAGAATATTTTTGTTTCACTAAGAGAAAAGAGAAAGTATCATAGGCTTAAAAATGGAAGTTTTGTATTGCTAAATTCCAATAATTTACTGAAAGTTGCCCAAATGATAGAGTATCTAAATATAAAAGATAAAGATATTTCAAAAAATAAAATTCTACTTTCTAAATATAATGTTTTATACATAGAAGAAAAATTAAAACGAGAAAAAATAGATTTTGTTGATACAAATAAAAAATTTAAAGAGTTAGTTCATGATTTAAAAAATACAAAGGAATTGAAAGTAACAATTCCAAGTTCTTTAGATAATATAATGAGAGATTATCAAAAAGTTGGATTTAAATGGTTGAAAACTCTAGCAAAATGTGGGTTCGGAGGAATACTCGCTGACGAAATGGGTCTTGGAAAAACGCTACAAGCTATAGCATTTATTCAGTCTGAAGTGGAGGAGAATGATGAAAAACAACCAACACTAGTAATATGTCCAACTTCAGTTGTATATAATTGGAAGGATGAAATAGAAAAGTTTTCACCAACACTAAATTGTATAGTAATATCCGGGAATAAACGTCAGAGAGAAGAACAAAAACAAAACATAAAGGACTATGATGTGATTATAACATCGTATGCTCTTATAAGGCGAGACCTTGAGGAGTATAAAAAGATTCAATTTAGGTATTGTTTTTTAGATGAGGCCCAGTTTATTAAAAATTTTAATTCTCAAAATGCTGCGGCTGTAAAAAGTTTGAATGCCGTAGGCAGATTTGCACTTACGGGAACACCTATTGAAAATTCTCTTACTGAACTTTGGTCGATTTTTGATTTTATAATGCCAGGTTATATGTTAAATCATAGTGCTTTTTCAAAAAAATATGAAGCACCAATTGTGAAAGATGGAAATGCAAATGCCTTAAAGGAATTAAATAATCATGTAAAACCATTTATACTTAGGCGAACAAAGGTTGAAGTTGCAAAAGATTTACCAGCAAAAATAGAACATAGGATTTCAGTGGAAATGACACCGGCGCAGAAGAAGATCTATTTAGCTTATTTAAAGGATGCTAAAGGAGAACTAGAAGAAGACGTTAGGGAGAAAGGATTTAATAAAAGTAAGTTTAAAGTACTTTCAATATTAACAAGGCTAAGGCAGATATGTTGCGATCCATCTACTTTTATAGAAAATTATAATGGAGGTAGTGGCAAAATGGAAGCTTTAGATGAAATCTTGGATAATAGTTTAGAGCAAGGTCATAGAATATTAATATTTTCTCAATTTACAAGAGTGTTAAAGAATATTGCAAGTAGGTTAGATGATAAGGGGATAAACTATATGTATCTTGATGGTTCAATAAAAGCAGAAAAAAGAGTCAAAATGGTGAAGAGTTTTAATGAAGGTGAGTCTCAAATATTCTTAATTTCTCTAAAAGCTGGGGGGACTGGTATAAACCTCACAGGTGCAGATATGGTTATACACTTTGATCCATGGTGGAATCCGGCTGTAGAAGCACAAGCAACAGATAGAGCTCATAGAATTGGGCAGAAAAAAACAGTAGAGGTTATAAAATTAATAGCAAGAGGGACTATAGAAGAAAAAATATTTAAGCTTCAAGAAAAGAAAAAAGAAATTACTCAGAGTGTTATTAATGATGAAACAGGAGCAGAATTGTTCTTATCACAGATGAATCAAAATGATATTGAAGATTTATTTCTTTGAAAAGCAGGTATAGACCTAAGGTTTGGGTTCTATGCTTGCTTTTATGTTATTTAAAATTTTACAGTTTGTCCTACATCGATAATTTTTATACTTCCATCATTTATTCTTTTTAATGTATTAATAGTATCATCATCCTTATCTTGAGCTAAAATATAAGTTTTATAATGAATAGGTATCATTATTTTAGTTTTTGTCATTTTAAACATTTCAAAGCTTTGCTCTGGGGAGCAGTGCATCTTTTGAAATTCATCAGGTTTATAGCAGCCTACAGGCATAATAGCTACATCTGATACTAAACCTTTATATGCATCAGTGAGAGCTGTGTCACCGGCAAAAAAGACCTTTTTAAGGCATCTTTCAATTAAGTAGGAGTTGCTTTCAGCTTTAGCGCCCCAAGGATATCGTCTTCCATCATGATTTGCTTTTAGTGCCTTTATTTTTATGTATCTATCACAATACGATTCATTATGTTTTAGAAGTACTATATTTTTAAAACCTAAAATTTTTAAAGAAATTTTTAAATTTTCAGGAGCAATGACAATAGCACTTTTATTTATTTTCCTAAGAGTTGAATAATTCATATGATCCATATGACCATGAGAAAGAAGTAGGTAATCAATATTAATGGACGCTAAATTTAAAGATGGTTTAACTAACCTTCTTAGTTCACCAAGATTTAAACTAGTTACTGGATCAGTTACTATAATTTTATCATTTAAATTAATAACTACAGTAGCATGGCCTACCCAATGAATAGAATTTTTTACTATAGGCTCATATAATGGAGTTTTTATTGGATTAAAATACAACTTAAAGTTTCTATAATGTAACTTATACATATATTCAATTATTTTAGCTAATCTAGCAAATATCATTTTATACCTCTTACTTTTATATTTATTTTATAGTAAATAACTATATTTTTATTATACCATAACATTGCATAGGCCTTATAGTCAGTTAAAACATTACAAATCCAAATAAATAAGCAAAAGGGCTATTACTTTAAATAATAAAGTAATATCCCTTTCTGAAAGGTTAATAATCAAAGGTTGCATTAGTAGTTATTTCCATGCCGTCATTATTTGTATTTGAATTATCTTTGAACTTTTCTGCTTGTTTAGAGTTTTCTTTAAATTCTTCATAGAGATTAGAATCTTCTTTAATAGTTTCAGTTTGTCTAGGTTTTTCTCCCCAATTAACTTTAATTGTAAAATCACCATAATTTTTATTACTATCAAGTTCGAATTGGTAATCTAAATTTTCATCATCTGGTATGTTAACAAGATGTCCATCTATTTTGAGTTTACCTTTGAACAATTTTATAATTTCATCCTTTAAAAAGAAGTAAAATTCTTCTTTGTTTCCATTATATTTTTCTCTATAATCCATGAATAACACCACCTTTCACTATAATAGTATTCTTATTTAATCATAAGGGTGATAGTAATTATATAAATTTAAAGAAAAAACACAAATAATTTTATATTACTTAAGAGTATGTTATATTTATATTAGAAAATTCACATGTTAGATAAAAATTAGTAAACAATAATTATATAGCTAGTTATTTATATAAAATAATTTTACAAGGAAGGTGTTTTTATGAAAATTTGTTCGTGGAATGTAAATGGCATAAGAGCCATAAAAAATAAAGGATTTATTGAATGGATAACAATTGAGCAGCCAGAAGTTTTATGTTTGCAAGAAACAAAAATCCAAGAAGACCAAATAAGTGATGAACTTAAGAATGTAGAAGGATATTATTCATATTTTTGTTGTGCGCAGAAAAAAGGTTATAGTGGAGTTGCTATATACACTAAGCAAAAACCAATATCGGTTATACGTGGGATTGGAATAGAAAAATTCGACAATGAGGGTAGGGTATTAATAGCTGAATTCGAAAATTTTACACTTTTCAATATATATTTTCCTAATGGTCAGAAAGATGAGGATAGATTAAGTTATAAAATGGAATTCTATGATGAATTATTATCTTACTGTGAAAGTTTAAGGAAAAAAGGAAAAAAATTAATTATTTGTGGAGATTATAATACCGCTCATAATGTTATTGATCTTAAAAATCCAAAGGCAAATGAAAAATATTCAGGATTTTTACCTATAGAGAGGGAATGGATGGATAAATTTATATCTTACGGTTATGTGGATACTTTCAGATATCTTCATCCAGAAGAAGTAAAATATTCTTGGTGGAGTTATAGATTTAAGGCTAGAGAAAAAAATGCAGGGTGGCGTCTTGACTATTTTTTTATAACAAAGGATTTAATAGGCGAACTTAAGGAAGCTTCTATTTTAAATGATGTAGTGGGATCAGATCATTGCCCTGTAAACATTATTTTATAGTAATATTTAAAAACCTACATATAAAGTAGTGATATCTAATTACTTATTTAAACCAGTTCAGTGTATAATGATATTGTATTTAGTTTATATATAATTTTTGAACTGGTTTTCAAGAAGTGAAAGGAAGGTTTATTTATGAACAATGAGAACAATTTATATCCAGTGAAATTTAGGAAAAGATATGGGTATATAGATATTAAAGGCAATGTAGTTATAGAAAACAAATTTAATTATGCTTTGGAGTTTGAGGGGGACTTAGCAATAGCTAGTATAGATGATAAGTATGGTTTTATAAATAGGATTGGAGAGTTTGTAATAGAGCCTAAATATGATGAAGTTATGCCATTTAATGAGGGGCTTGCTGCAATTAAATTAGGAGATAAAAATGGATATATTAATTTAAGTGGCAAACTAGTAGTTGAACCTAAATACGAGGAAGCTAATTTCTTTGTTGAAGGTAGAGCTGCAGTAAAGAGTGGTTATATGTGGGGATACATAGATAATGAAGGCATGGAAATAATACCACCAAAATATTTGGATGCTAATGATTTTAGTGACGGATTGGCCACAGTGCAAATAGGCGGTAAGATAGCATATATAGATAAGGCAGGCAAAGTTATAATAGATGCAGTTTATGATTATGCTAATGAATTTATTAGTGGAATAGCATGCGTTTGTGCTAAGGGAAAGTATGGGTATATAGACAAAGATGGAGAAATAATTATACCACTTAGATATAATGTTTGCTCTGAATTTAATGAAGGATTAGCACCGATTGAAATAAGAGAGAAATACGGATATATAGATTGTACAGGAGAGATTATTATAAAACCTAAATTTGAGTGGGCTGACAAATTTTATGGAGGCATAGCTGTAATTTGTGAAAATGAAAAATATGGTTGTATCGATAAAAATGGAAACATCACAATACCAACAAAATTTGAGGATATAGATATTATGAGTGAGGGTTTAATAGCTGCTCAAATAGGGGATTTATGGGGTTACATAGATTGCCAAGGTGAAATAATTATAGAACCAATTTTTGAAGAAGCTTATGAATTTACTGATGGAATTGCAAGGGTTGAAATAGGTAAAAGAATTGGATATATCAATAAATTAGGAAAGTACATTTGGGAATTACAATCTTAGGTTTTAGATTAACTGGTAGCCACAAAATAGAAAAAAATTCTATTTTGTGGTATTTTTTATCTGATTTGGTGTGTATTTATGTTAACTTAATCTAAATTCTTAGAATCGGTTACTGGGTTTGCATTTAAAAAATCTATAAATGTTTTTGCAACAGCGGATAAACAACAATTTTTTCTCCAAACGAGAGCAATTTTTATAGGAATAGTAGTTTTTAATGGGATTTTTGTTATTTTATCATTATCCTCAACAATTTCCTTTAACAAAAAAGATATTCCAACTCCATTTATAACAAGTCCCTTAATGGTTTCTAAATGATTTGAGGATAAAATTATATTAGGTTGTACATGTTTTTCATTAAAAGATTCTAATATTTTTTCCCTTATGTAGAAGCCTTCTTTTAGTAGGATAATAGGTTCGTTTTTAATATCTTCAAATGTAATAGTTGATTTTTTCCTTAGCGGATGTTCTTTTTTTAAACAAACTAAAAGTTCACTATTTAAAATAGGCAAGGAAGTTAGTATCTTATTATGGGAGTCACCTATAATAAGACCTAAATCTAAGTCTCCCTTTTCTATCATTTGTCTTGTTTCAATAGATCCATATTCTGTAATATTAAGTTTGATATTTGGGTATAATTGTTTAAATTTAATAAATACTATAGGAAATATAAAGGTACCAATCATTGGGGGAACGCCTATTGTAAGTATGCCCTTTTTAAGATCTTGATAATCCTTCATTTCGGTAGTGGCGGTATCCACTAGTTTTAAAATCTCGTCGACTCTCTTTAAAAAAACTTTTCCTTCAACTGTGGGGAAAAGTTGCTTTTTAGATCTGTCAAAGAGTACACAGGCCAGTTCGTTTTCTAAGTTTTTAATGGAATTGGTAACAGAAGGTTGAGTTACGTAAAGTTTTTTTGCAGCTTGTGTAATACTATTTAACTGACAAACCATCTGAAAATACTGTAATTGTCTTAATTCCATAACTTATCCTCCTAATTATAAATTTTAGCTATGATATTATAGTTAAAATTTATATTTTTTAATTATAATGAAAAGTGTTATAATTTTAACAAAAAAAATATATCGCAGTATATAATATTAAAAAGATAAAAAATACTTATTTGTTGATAAATGTAGATATATCCCATAAATCAAGATAAAAGATACTTTGATATAGTGAATTTATAAGATAGATCTTTATAATAGACAAATACTATTATATCATAGTTTAATGGTATTTTAAATTTAGAATAATACATGTTATAATTTTAACAAGAAGTTAAGTGAAACTTCATCATTTTTACGAGATAAACGTTAACAAATAATATAGACATTTTTTAATAACTACTATTTAAAAATTAATAAATTGAAGGGAGGTGCAAGTCTAGACTTATAGATCTATTTGAAAGTCTAGATGAAAAATATGAAGTATAGTTATTATCCAGGTTGTACGTTAAAGACGAAAGCTCAGGAATTAGAAAAGTATGCACTAGATTCTGCTAAAGTTTTGGGGTTTGAATTAGAAGAGCAAAATGAGTGGCAATGTTGTGGTGCGGTATATCCTATGGCCACTGATGAAATAGCTAGTAAATTATCCGCAGTGCGCAGCCTAGCAGCGGCAAGAGATAAGGGTGAAAAGCTAGTCACTTTATGTGCAGCATGTCATCACGTAATTAAAAGAGTAAATGAAGATATGAAGACCAAAGATGACATAAAATCCAAGGTTAACAATTATTTGGACTTGCCAAAAGAATACGAGGGGGAGACACAAGTTCTTCACTATCTAGAGGTACTTAGAGATGAAATCGGATTTGATGAACTAGCTAAAAAAGTTACAAATCCTCTTACTAATCGTAAAATTGGTGCATATTATGGTTGTTTGCTTCTTCGACCAAGTAGTACCATGAATTTTGATGATCCAGAAAACCCTTCTATTATAGAAGATTTTATAACAGCAATAGGAGGTATTCCAGTTATATATCCATATAGAACTGAGTGTTGTGGAGGGTACCTTTGTTTAGAACAGAAGGATCTTGTAAACAAAATGACAAATACTATAATACAATCAGCTGTAAAAAATGGTGCAGAAGAAATTGTTACGGCATGTCCTCTTTGTAAATATAACCTAGAAATTAGTAATGATGGGGCTAAACATAAACTAGCTATTACCTATTTCACAGAACTTTTAGCAGAAGCTTTAGGTGTTAAATAAGATAGGAGGAGATAGTGTAATGAAAAGAGTGAAAATATATTCTGGTAAAAGATCAAAAGAATTAGAGCAAATTTTACAAATTAGTGGGCAGAGGATACAAGATTGCATCCAGTGTGGAAAATGTTCAGCAAGTTGTCCTGCAAGCGAAGGTATGGATATTTTACCTCATCAAATTATAAGATTACTTCAGACAGGGGAATTAGACAAGGTTATGGAGAGTAAAACGATTTGGTCTTGTGCATCATGTTTCACATGTTCTGAACGTTGTCCTAGGAGTATAGATATTGCAAACGTTTTAGAGGCAGTGAGACTTATAGTTATTAGGAGATCAGGCGCGAATAGAATAAAAGCAGAAGAAATTGTTAAAAAAATAGATGATAAAATGCCACAACAAGCAATAGTAAGCGTATTTAGAAAATACAATAAATAATTTTTACATTAAAATAATGATACCGTTATTTTTAAAGGAGGAATCAAATTGCAGAAAATTGGAGTTTTTGTTTGTTGGTGTGGAAGTAATATAGCAGCTACTGTAGACATTGATAAAGTCATAAAAGAAGCACAAAAAATGCCTGGAGTTGTATATGCTAAAGACTATCAATATATGTGTTCCGAAGTAGGTCAAAATTTGATCAAAAATGCGATAAAAGATAAAAAATTAGATAGAGTTGTGGTAGCATCATGTTCACCTAGAATGCATGAGGCAACATTTAGAAAAGCGGCTAAGGCAGCAGGTTTAAACCCATATTTATTAGAAGTTGCTAATATTCGAGAACATTGTTCTTGGATTCATAAGGATAAAGAGATTGGGACACCTAAAGCCATAGCTCTTGTTAGGGCAGCAGTAGCTAAAGCTACATTAAATAATGAACTAACACCAGGTCAAATAGATGTAACGAAAAGGGCACTTGTTATTGGTGGAGGAATAGCTGGAATTCAAACGGCTCTTGATATTGCTGAGGCTGGTTATCAAGTTGATATCATTGAGAAGTCACCAAGTATAGGTGGTAAGATGTCTCAACTTGATAAGACATTCCCAACGCTCGATTGTTCTGCCTGTATTTTGACACCCAAAATGGTAGATGCCGCATCTCATGAAAATATAACATTATATACATACAGTGAACTTGAGTCAGTTAAAGGATATGTGGGAAACTTTGAAGCAACCATTAACCAAAAGGCACGAAGTATAAATATGGATAAGTGTACCGGTTGTGGTGTCTGTACTGAAAAATGCCCTTCGAAAAAAGCTAAAAGTGAGTTTAATGAAGGATTAAGAAACAGAGGGGCTATTTATATGCCTTTCGCTCAGGCGGTGCCAAATGTACCTGTTATAGATAGAGAACATTGTATCAAGTTTAAAACAGGAAAATGTGGGATTTGCGAAAAAGTATGTACAGCGGGAGCTGTTGACTTTTCTCAGGTTGATACTAAAATAACAAAACAATATGGTGCTATAGTGGTATCCACAGGGTATGATATTATAAGTTTAGATAAATTTGGGGAATATCAATATGGTCAGCACCCTGATGTAATAACATCTCTTGAATTTGAGAGATTAACAAATGCTGCAGGTCCAACAGCAGGTCATCTATTATGTCCATCTGATCAAAGAGTACCTAAAAAAGTAGTGTTTATACAATGCGTGGGATCAAGGGACAATACTTTAAGAGGTAAACCTTATTGTTCGAAAATTTGTTGTATGTACACAGCAAAACATGCAATGCTACTTAAGGATCATTATCCTGATATGGAAGCCTATGTTTTTTATATTGATGTTCGTACACCAGGAAAAAACTTTGAAGAGTTCCAGAGAAGAGCCGTTGAAGAATATGGTGTTCATTATATTAAAGGAATGGTTGGTAAAGTTTTTCCAAATGGAGAGAATCTTCAAGTTAATGCTATTGATGCTGCTACTGGAGAGACAGTTCAAATTGATGCAGATATGGTAGTGCTCGCTGCGGCAACTAAGGCCAAAGATGATGCAACTACAATTAAAAGAATATTAGGCATAAGTACAGATACAAATAATTTTTTCACAGAGGCTCATCCAAAACTTCGTCCTGTTGAAACTCATTCTGCAGGAATATTTCTAGCAGGAGCATGTCAAGGACCAAAGGATATACCAGAGACAGTAGCGCAAGCAAGTGCTGCAGCAGCAAAGGTAATTGGCGTATTAAGTAAGGATAAATTGGTTAACAATCCTTGCGTTTCAGAAGTAGATGAATCCATTTGTAGTGGATGCCTTGCGTGTACTAAAATATGTCCATATGATGCAATCTCATCAAAAACAATTGAGGTAAAAGAGAATGGAAATGTAGTTACTAAAATAGTTGCAAGTGTAAATGAAGCGCTTTGTCAAGGGTGTGGAGGATGTACTGTAGCTTGTCGTCCTGGTGCCATTGATCTTAAAGGATTTACTAATAAACAGATTTTAGCGGAGGTGGATGCAATATGTCGATAGAAGCCGAAAAAATCGAGGGGATAGATAAAAGTGAATTTGAACCCTTAATTGTAGCTTTTTGTTGTAACTGGTGTAGTTATGCAGGAGCAGATTTAGCGGGGACAAGCAGATTAGCTTATCCTGCCAATGTTAAAATTATTAGAGTTCCATGCTCATGTAGAGTAAGTGAAAACTTTATACTCCGTGCATTCCAACATGGGGCTGACGGTGTAGTAATTGCCGGTTGTCATCCAGGGGATTGCCATTATACAATTGGAAATTATCATACAAGACGTCGTTTTTCAATTTTGACAAATTTGCTTGTATTTATGGGGATAGAAAAAGAACGTTTTAGAGTGGATTGGATTTCAGCAGCCGAGGGACAAAAATTTTCAAGTGTTATGAATGACGTATTAGAGAAAGTTCATAAACTTGGCCCTAATAGAAAGTTGAGGGATGAAAGATGGATAAGATAACACAAAAAATAAGAGAAACTGCAAAATTAGCCCTAGAAAATGGGGAAGTAGAAAAGATTATAGGTTGGGAAAAGGGAGATACATTTGATGATTCTTATCCCGTATTTATTACAGATGTCGATAAAGTAGATTCTTTAGTATGGGATTGTTTCTGCGTTAATAATTTAAGTAAATATTTACTTAACGAATTAAAAGATAATAAAAAAGTAGGTATATTTTTAAAAGGATGCGATTCACTAGGATTTAATCAACTTATAAATGATAACAGGGTAGATCGAAGCAAGGTTGTTGTTTATGGAATAGGTTGCCCCGGTATGATCGATCCTGAAAAAGTGAAAAAAGAAGGATTAGATAAAGGCCTTTTAAGTGTTAAAAGATCTGTGGATGAAATTATATTTGTGAAAAATGATGGCGAAAAAAAGGGTGCCTCAAAGGAATTTGAATATGATAAATGCATTAGATGTAGACGACCTAATCCTGTAGTTTATGATCAGATGATGTCAGATGCGGTAATTAGAGAAGTAGATCCACTAGAACGATTTAAAGAAGTTGAAAAACTTGAAGCTCTAACTGATGAGGAACGATCTGATTTTTGGGCTGCTCAATTTTCAAAATGCATAAGATGTAATGCTTGTCGTAATATATGTCCTGCATGTAGTTGCGTAAAATGCATTTTTGACAACGATAAGGTTGATGTATCTGGTAAAGCAAATGTAGAAAGCGAAGAGCAGTTTTATCATATTATTAGGGCTTATCATGTTGGTGGTCGTTGCGTGGACTGTGGAGAATGTAGCAGAGTATGTCCAGCAAATATACCGCTTTACCTCTTGAACAGTAAAATAATGAAAGATATAAATGAACTTTATGGTGAATATGATGCGGGAGTAGATCCAACGAAACAAGCCCCAATCGGAATGTTTAAACTGGATGATAGTGATTCATTTACATCACACGGAGGTGGGAAAAAATGATGAAAAAAATATTAAAGAATAAGTTTTCTGATCTTTTTAGTAAAATTGATGAATCTTATGAACTGTTTTTGCCTATTGAAGTGGATGAGAAAGTTAACTTTGATATGTGGAAACAAGGAGATACGGTGAATATAGAAAAATTAAAAACTAATATTTCACCAAAAAGTTTTATTTTCCCCCAAAGTGAAACCTACTTAAAGTTTAAGAGAGACGGAAAGAAACTTGAACTAGATAATGTAGGAGGAAAAAAAGAGGAGTATGTATTATTTGGAGTAAGGCATTGTGATGCAAGGAGCTTTAAGTTACTTGATAATGTATTTCTAAGTGATCCCGTAGATACTTTATACGAAGAAAGGCGAGAAAAAGGGACTATCGTTTCTATGGCCTGTTTTAATCCTTCTGAAACTTGTTTTTGTAGTTCGTTTGGAATTAAGCCACAAACAACCGCGCATGAAGTAGATGTTAACACATGGGATATTGGGGATAGCATACTTTGGAATCCAGAAACTCAAAAGGGTGAAAATTTAACAAAGAAATTAAAGGATTTTTTAGAAGATGCTACTGAGCAGGACAAAAGCAAATTAAATGTATTACAAGAGGAAACAAATGATAAATTAAAAGAGCTTCCTTTGGTAAACCTAGACCCTAAAAAAATAAAGGGAGAGCTTAATGAGTTATTTGAATCTGAAATTTGGGGAGAACTCAGTCAGCGATGCTTAGGATGTGGTTCATGTACTTATGTATGTCCTACTTGTCATTGTTATGATATTTCTGACTTTAAAGGTGATACATCTGGAGAAAGATTTCGTTGCTGGGATTCATGTATGTTCTCGGATTTTACGCTTATGGCACATGGGAATATCAGAAAAACTCAAAAGGAAAGATTCAGGCAGCGTTTCATGCATAAGCTTGTTTATTATCCCAATAATAATGAGGGTGTATATGGATGCGTTGGATGTGGAAGGTGCATTGAAAAATGTCCAGTTCATTTGGATATTGTTAAAGTAATTAAAAAGTTGGGTGGTGAATAAAATGAGCTGTACTTGTAATGAACATGGACATGTAAATCCTTTAATGCCAGAAATAGCTGAGATAATAGATGTTAGAAAAGACACACATGATGTAACTACTTTTAGAGTTACAAAGCCTGGTGGTGGAAAACCATTTGAACATATGCCAGGTCAATGTGCAATGATTTCAGTTCCTCCACTTGGAGAAGCTATTTTCTCAATCACTTCTTCTCCAACACAAAAGGATTATATGGAGTTTAGTGTAAAAAGATGTGGTGTGGTTACAGAATATCTACATGGTTTAGAGGTAGGGAGTGAAATCGGAATAAGAGGACCCTATGGGAATAATTTTCCTGTTGATGATGAACTCAAAGGAAAGGACCTTCTTTTCATCGGTGGAGGAATTGGGTTAGCACCTATTCGTTCTGTTATAAACTATGTGATGGACAATAGAGAAAATTATGGAAAGGTAGATATTTTATATGGATCAAGATCACCTGAAGATCTTGTCTTTCAAAAGGACATTTTTGAAAACTGGCCATCTAGGCCCAATACAGAGGTTCATTTAACTGTTGATAGAGAAGAAAAGGGATGGGAAGGACATGTAGGATTTGTACCATCTTACGTTAAAGAAATTGGATTTAGTACTGATAAAGTAGCTTTGTTATGTGGTCCACCTATCATGATTAAATATACTCTTCAAACGCTTATGGAAATAGGATTTAAAAAGGATCAGGTATATACAACATTAGAATTAAAAATGAAATGTGGCATAGGCAAATGTGGGCGTTGTAATATTGGAGATAAGTACGTGTGCAAAGATGGTCCAGTATTTAGATGCGACGAAATAGATGAACTTCCTGATGAATATTAATAATAAATCGGTTCAAAACATCCCATTAGATATTTGGGATAAAGGAGGCATATAAAATGTCCAGCAAAGAAATGGTAGAAATATATATATTAAATAAAAAATATACTGTACCTTCAAGCCTTACAATTATGGATTCAATGGAATATGCAGGGTACAAATTAGTAAGAGGATGTGGATGTAGGGGCGGCTTTTGCGGTGCTTGTTCCACAATATATAGAATTAAAGGCAAGAATGAATTAAAGGTATGTTTAGCATGTCAAACTAAGGTTGAAGATGGTATGTATCTTACTCAATTACCATTTTTTCCTGGAGACAAAAGAACTTATGATATGAACGAACTCACGCCAACAGCTGATACAATGATGAAGCTTTATCCGGAAATATATAGCTGTATTGGTTGTAATTCATGTACTAAAGGGTGCCCACAAGGTCTTAATGTTATGCAGTATATTGCCAGTGCTCAAAGAGGAGATATTGAGAAATGTGCTCATGAGTCTTTTGATTGTGTTATGTGCGGAATCTGTGCTTCTAGGTGCCCAGCAGGCATAACTCATTATCAAGTAGCGATGCTTGCTCGAAGACTTACAGGAAAATACATTGCACCTGAAACAGAAGATTTGACAAATAGGGTAAAAGAGATTCAAGAAGGAACGTATGATGATTCAATGAAAGAATTAATGATTAAAAGTATAGATGAATTAAAGGAATTATACAATACAAGAGATATTACAAAGTAAAGAGCACCAAAAAATCTCATAAAATATAGATTTGTAAGGGAGGTATTTTAATGTATACAGCAGAAATGAGGGTGCTAATAAAGAAGGTAGAGTCCACACGGGAGCAAAGACTAGGAGTTCAGTTTCCAAGGATGAGTGCTAAGGAAAAGGAAGATATATTAAAGGAAAATTATCCGGATTATAAGGAAGATGAGTTCAAAAATCTAAGGGTTGGACCGAGCAAAGGATCTAAGGTTCCATTACAACTTGCAGAACTTATTGAAGCTAAAAGTAGACTTGAAAATTTAGATATGGATTTGACTAAAGTTGATTATGATGTAGATGTTTTGATAATAGGTGGAGGAGGAGCTGGAGCCTCAGCAGCTCTAGAAGCCCACAAAACAGGAGCCAATGTATTGATTACCACAAAATTACGTTTTGGTGATGCCAATACGATGATGGCTGAAGGTGGAATACAGGCTGCAGATAAGCCAGATGATTCTCCTGCAAAACATTACATGGATGTAATGGGAGGTGGACATTTTACCAATAAAAAAGAACTTGTTAATGCTCTTGTAATGGATGCTCCAGGAGCAATAAAATGGTTGAATGAACTTGGGGTAATGTTTGATAAAGAAAAAGATGGTACAATGGTCACTACCCACGGAGGTGGAACATCAAGAAAAAGAATGCATGCTGCTGCCGACTATTCAGGAGCTGAAATAATGCGTGTCCTTAGGGATGAAGTTATTAACAAAGGTATCGAAGTGGTAGAATTCTCACCCGCTGTGGAGATAATCCTAGACAAAGATGGTAAGGCTGCTGGAGCTGTATTATTTAATATAGAAACAGAGGAATATCTAATAGCAAGAGCTAAAACTGTTATTATAACAACAGGAGGCGCTGGACGACTTCATTATCAAGGTTTTCCTACAACAAACCATTATGGCGCTACAGCGGACGGGTTAATCCTAGGATATAGAGCAGGAGCTGAACTCATTTTTGCAGATGCTGTGCAGTATCACCCTACAGGAGTAGCATATCCTCCACAAATTTTTGGAGCACTTGTTACGGAGAAGGTTCGTAGTTTAGGGGCGACACCTCTAAATATTGATGGTGAGCAATTTACTTATCATCTTGAAACCAGGGATGTAGAAACATCTGCATTAATTAGAGAATGTCATATAAGGAATAAAGGTATTGATACAGCTGCAGGGGAAAAAGGCATATGGCTAGATACTCCTTTAATAGAATTAATTAATGGCGAAGGAACAATTGAAAAGAGACTTCCAGCAATGCTCAGAATGTACCAAAAATTTGGTATTGATATGAGAATAGATCCAATTCTCGTATATCCAACACTACATTATCAAAATGGAGGACTTTTAATTGATGAAAATGGTCAAACTAAGGTAGAAAACCTTTATGTGGCAGGAGAAGCCTCAGGGGGAATCCACGGTAGTAACAGGTTAATGGGTAATTCACTATTAGATATTATTGTTTTTGGACGTAGAGCAGGGTCACATGCAGGCGAAAATTGTAAAAATGTTAATGTGAAAGAACTTAGTCTTGATCATGTTAAAAAATACCACAAGAGTCTTTGCGAAAACGGCATAGTCACAGACAAAATTTCTCCTATGTTGTTACCACATTATACTCATGGAAGAGAAAATAACAAATAATACTATATAGGCAGAGTTTTACTAAGCCTCTGAGTATTTATTTTTATAAAACTATATATAATATAACTTGAAAGGTGATGATATAAAGAAAATAGATTATTGCTTGGAAAATAAAAAAAATGGAAGGAGTTGTTGGTTCATGCGTAAAGTGAATGTAAAAGAAATTGAAAATGCTTTAAAAGACATGAGTATTAAGACTAATTTTTATGTGGGAGAAGATGTATTAAGCGCCTTTCATAAAGCTGAAAAGAAAGAAACATCTCCTGTAGGAAGAGATATAATAAGTAATTTGCTTAAAAATGCTGAAATTGCGAAAAATGACCAAGTCCCAATTTGTCAAGATACTGGTATGGCTGTAGTATTTGTAGAAGTAGGTCAAGAAGTTGAGTTAATAGGTGGAAATATTACAGAGGCTATTAATGAAGGAGTACGACGTGGATATAAAGAAGGATATTTAAGAAAATCCGTTGTAGAAGATCCTTTAAAACGAAAAAACACAGGAGATAATACTCCTGCTGTAATCTATTATGATATTGTACCAGGTGATAAAGTAAAAGTAACATTAGCTCCAAAAGGTTTTGGTAGTGAGAATATGAGTAGATTAAAAATGCTTAAACCATCAGATGGTTTAGCTGGTGTACTTGATTTTGTTGTAGAAGCGGTTTCACTTGCAGGTCCAAATCCATGTCCACCTATTGTTGTAGGTGTTGGAATTGGAGGCACATCAGATAAAGCGATGTATCTTGCAAAGAAAGCTTTAACAAGAGACATTGGTAGTCATAATGAGGCAGAGCATTTAAAAGAAATTGAGTTAACTTTACTAGAGAAAATTAATGCACTAGGAATAGGACCTCAAGGACTAGGTGGAAATACTACAGCCCTTGCCGTTAATGTGGAAGCTTTTGCAACACATATTGCTGGATTACCAGTGGCAGTAAATATTAACTGTCATGTTGCAAGACATGCAATAACAATAATATAGGGAGGGGTAAAAATGGAAATTAAGCATATAACTACTCCATTAACACAGGAGAAGTTAAAGAATTTAAAATCAGGAGATAGTGTATTAATATCAGGAACTATGTATACAGGAAGAGATGCAGCTCATCAGAGGTTGGTGGATGCAATTAACAATGGTGATAAATTACCTTTTGATCCAAAAGATGCCATTATATATTATGTAGGACCTGCTCCAACTAAACCTGGAAATGTAATAGGATCTGCCGGTCCAACTACTAGTTATAGAATGGATGATTTGACTGTTCCACTTCTTGAACTAGGTCTTACTGGAATGATTGGAAAAGGGCTTAGAAGCAAAATCGTAGTAGATTCAATGAAGAAAAATGGCGCTATTTATTTTGCTGCAATAGGAGGAGCTGGAGCTCTTATTTCTAAATCAATAAAAGAATGCGAAATTATTGCTTTTGAAGATTTGGGTCCAGAAGCTGTTAGAAAACTTACAGTTGTAGATTTTCCTGCTGTTGTTGTAATAGACAGTGATGGTAATAATCTTTATGAGACGGAAAGAAAAAAATATCAAAAATAGAATAGCAAGATAACCTAGTAGAATTAAATAGGGGGCGTATTAATTAAGTACAAGCCCCCTTATAAAAATAACTTAAGATTTTTGAAGTATTTATAAATAAGTAAAGTAAGGGAGCTTTGATTATGACAAAAAGTTCTAATAATTCGTTATATTCTGATAAGTATATTAAGTTTTCAATAGCAATTATCGTAGGTATTATTATATGGTTTATACCAGCCCCTATTGGAGTTAAACCTCAGGCCTGGCACATGCTTGCAATTTTTGTAGCAACAATAGTAGGGTGTATTTTAAAACCGTTTCCAATTGGAGCATTGTCTATAATAGGATTAACTGTGTCCATTTTAACGGGAACTGTAACTACCAAAATTGCAATTGAAGGTTTTGGCAATAGCAGTATATGGCTTATAGTTATGGCATTCTTTATTTCTAGAGGTTTCATAAAAACAGGTCTTGGAACAAGAGTTGCTTATCTATTTGTAAGATCCTTCGGGAAAAAGACCCTTGGGCTTTGTTATTCAATTATTTTTTGTGATCTTGTAATAGCTCCTGCTACTCCGAGTAATACAGCAAGAGCAGGTGGAATAATTTATCCTATTATAAAATCTCTTTCGGAAGCGTTTGGTTCGAAACCTGAAGATGGAACTGAAAGAAAAATAGGATCTTTTCTTATATTCTGCGAATTTCATGGAGATATTATAACTTCTGCAATGTTTATGACAGCAATGGCAGCCAATCCATTAGCTCAGAGTCTTGCTGCAACTTTTGGAATCAACATCACTTGGCTTGGGTGGTTTATAGCAGCTATTGTTCCAGGTGTTATTTCTCTAATAGTAATACCTCTTATAATTTATAAACTATATGCACCAGAAATTAAAAGTACACCTAATGCACCCAAATTTGCAAATGACGCACTAAAAGCAATGGGTCCACTTAAAAGAAGTGAAAAATTCATGGCTTTAATATTTGTTATAGTACTTCTTTTATGGGTAACAGGAACATTAACTAATATAGATGCAACACTTACAGCATTTATTGGTCTTTCTCTTCTTCTAACTACTGAAGTTCTAACTTGGGATGATGTAAAGAGTGAAAAGGGAGCTTGGGATACACTCATGTGGTTCTCCGTACTTGTTATGATGGCAACTCAGCTTAATAAACTTGGACTAATACCATGGCTTAGTAATGCAATTGGACAAAATGTAAAGGGATTTAGTTGGCCTATTATTTTAATTGTTTTACTTTTAGCTTATTTCTATAGTCATTATATTTTTGCAAGTTCAACAGCACATGTAAGTGCTATGTACTCAGCATTTCTTGGAGTTGCAATAGCAGGAGGCGTTCCGCCTATGCTTGCAGCTATAAGTTTGGGAGTATTTGGAAATCTATTTGCTTCAACAACTCATTATAGTAGCGGTCCTGCACCTATTCTTTTTGGTTCGGGTTATGTAAGTCAGAATAAATGGTGGAGTCTAAACTTTATTCTTGGAATAGTATACTTTATTATATGGATTGGTGGAGGTTTAGTATGGTGGAAAATTATTGGATTGTATTAAATATCGTTCAATGATTTTTATATTTAAATAATTTAAGTTTTTATGCATTCAGCGGAATATGAGTAATGATATTGTTAACTAACTTATGAAAAAATAAAAATTAGATATTATGATAAAACATCTATAGATATTATAGATGTTTTATTTCCTTTATAGTGCATTTCGCACAGAAAGTATAAATTTAGCTCGATCTAGTGGATTTACACCAATTCTTTCCCTTGTGGCTCCTATTTCTAAGGAGCATGGTTCGTAACCTGAAAAACCGGTTGTCATTATTGATTTTCCAGAAGAAATTTTTCCAAGGTTACCTGGATATTCAAGAGAAGTAGATACAGGCATTTTCCCTTTTATTGTAAAAGTGCCGTTATGTATAAACGGAGCTTCAAAATTACCACGCATTTTTATTATATCGTTTAGAACTCTTCCACCTACATTCTCAGGTACTGTAATTCTAAAACTAATTATAGGTTCGAGTAGTGTAGTTCCTATCTCTCGAAGGCCTCTCATGATGCCCATTGCGGCAGAGGCTGCAAAGTCACCTGAACGTGAATGCATAACATGGTCTTCACCCTGGGTGAAGGTTATTTTTAAATCTGTAACTGGCCATCCATAAATTCCTTGACTTAAAATTTTACCAAGGGTATCCTCTATTTCTCTTTGATATTTTATTTTTACATTTTCAGTTCGAACCTTTGATTCATAAATAAGCCCACTTCCTTTTGGCAGTGGCTCAATCAAAAATTCAACTATAGCCCAGCAGGGTTTAGGCATAGTATAACGTGATTCGCCATAGCCACTTGCTATAGGAGTTTCTCTGTAGATAACAGAGGGCGGACCAAAAGTAACTGCTACATTAAATCTTTCCATTAAAATAGCTTCAATATATTCAATTTGAATTTTACCTATAATCTTAAGATGAATTTCTTTCTTTTCTTTCACCCATTCCATGTTAAGAAGTGGATCCTCTTCTTGAAGTATTGTTAAAGCTTCAACTAAAGTTACATAATCTTCTTCTAATTTCGAATAAATTCTTAAAGTGAGAAGAGGAGTTGCAATAGTCTTAAGACTTGGAATGTGAGTTTTGCTTCCAAGGATATCATAAGTGTTACAATTTAAGCCACTTACCATTACTAGATCACTGCTACTAGCTGTTGATACATCAATTGGCTTTTGATTAACAACTTTTTTTATCATAGTGATTTTTTCTCTTTTGTTTGTAGTTACATTTAAAATATCATCTCTAGTCGATATTGATCCACTAAATATTTTTATATGAGCTATTTTTCCTAATGTTTTGTTATGTGAGATTTTATATACAAGGGCTGAAAGTCCTAAATCATCTAAATTCTTAGGTCCTGGGAGATAATCGATTATGCCGTGAAGCAAGTCTTTAATTCCTTCACCTCTTAGTGCTACGCCATATAGCACAGGGTAAATTTGGCCCCTATTTGATTGTATAGTTATCTCATTTTTTAACATTCCTAGAGTTAAAGTTTCATCGAAGAATTGATTTAAAATTTCCTCGTTATTATTACCTAGTATATCTATTATATCTTCAAGTAATTGTTTAAATATTTCTTCTTTTATTGTTATTATATTTTTGTGACAATTTACTTTATCAAATATGTTTTTAACAATAAATTCGTTGTTTTTTTCATAAACTAATTGTAGAGGTATAAGTTTACTAGTTAGAAGTTTTTTCATATCTTTAATAGTTTTATAGGGAGAGGCTCCTATACGGTCGAGTTTATTTATAAAAAATATTGAAGGCATATTTAATTCTTTTAAAGCATTAAAGTATACCTCGGTTTGAGGTTGTACACCTTCGACAGAGGATAATACAACTATAGCTCCATCAAGAACGCCAATACTTCTTTCTACCTCAGAACTAAAATCAATATGTCCAGGAGTATCTATAACATGTACATTAGTTCCTTTGTAAGTGAAATCTGTTTCAGCAGCTTTTACTGAAATACCTCTTTGTTTTTCCATGTCTAAAGAATCTGTATGGGTTGTACCCTTATCTACGCTACCTAGAATCCGACTAGAACCACTTTGGTAAAGTAGTTGTTCGGTTAAAGTTGTTTTACCAGCATCTACATGAGCTACTATTCCAATATTTCTAATATTATTTTTTATCGCCATATTAATATCTCCATTAGCTAATTTTGTACTAGGCCTTCTTAAATAATAAATAAGAAGTAAGCTAGTCTATTTTTTATTATATTCCATTATTATTGTTGTGTCCATTGGGATAAAGTATGAAAAAATATTGTTATATTAGTGCAAAATTTTTTAATGACTTAATTTATTACAACATTTATTGTATAATAAGACATAGAAGACTTATTAGGAGAGATGCAAATGAAGAAGATTGAATTATTAGCACCTGCTGGCAGCATGGAAAGTGTATATGCAGCAGTACAAATGGGAGCAGATGCGGTTTATATAGGGGGAAGCAAGTTTTCGGCAAGAGCTTATGCTTCTAATTTTGATCAAGAGAATATAACTCTTGCATTAAATTATTGCCATATTTATGGGGTACGCGTATATGTTACTTTAAATACCCTAGCAAAGGATAATGAATTAAAAGAAATTATGGAGTATGTAGGATTTCTGTATAGTATTGGAGTCGATGCTTTAATTATCCAAGATACTGGTTTGATATATTTGATAAGAAACAATTTTCCAAATTTTGAGTTGCATGCGTCAACGCAAATGACTATTCATAATGGAGAAGCTGCATTATTTTTAAAGAAGATTGGGTTTAAAAGAATAGTTCTGTCAAGAGAACTTAGTCTAGAGGAAATTGATTACATATCTAATACTTTAAATGTGGAAACGGAAGTTTTTGTTCATGGAGCTTTATGTATATGTTATTCAGGACAATGTCTTATGAGCAGCATTATTGGTGGCAGAAGTGGAAATAGAGGCAGATGTGCCCAACCATGTAGATTGCCATATACGCTGATAGATAAGGATAATAACAAAGAACATAAAGCGTATCTTTTAAGCCCTAAGGATATTTGTACATTAGATGGGTTAAAAGACATAGTTGCAAGTGGTACATCCTCATTAAAAATTGAGGGAAGAATGAAAAGAGCAGAATATGTTGCAGGTACTGTGAAAATATATAGACGTGCACTTGATAATATTTATAATAATAAGATACAAAAATTAGATAATGATATTAAAGTTTTAACTCAATTATTTAATAGAGAAGGATTTTCAAAGGCATATTTATATGGTAATACTGGAAGAGATATGATGGCATATAAAGTTCCTAAAAATTCTGGAATTCCAATTGGCATTGCATCCAGCGATTTAACAGTAACATTATTAGAGAATATTGCTTTAAAAGATGGTGTAATGTTCCTTGAGGATGGATTTATAATATCTAAAATCATAAAAAATGGAGTAGAGGTTGAAGTAGCACTAAAAGGTGATAAAGTTTTATTAAAACCAACTAAATTTAAAGCTGGAAATTCCTTGTATAAAATAACAGATGTTCAATTAATGAATAAGCTTGCAGAAAGCTTTAGTGAAAAATATAGTAGAAAAATTGGAATAAATCTTTTAATAGAATTTAGTGTGAATAAACCTCTAAAAATCAGCACCAATTATCTTGGAAGAACTTTTGAAATGATCGGAGAACTTGTTCAAAAGTCGATAAATAAGCCACTAGATAAAGATCGCATAATTAAGAGTTTATCTAAAACAGGAGATACACCTTTCTTAATAAATGAGGTGACTTTTGAAAGTTATGAAGATGGATTTATGAAAATGTCATCATTAAATTTAGTGAGGCGAGAATTAATAGAAGCTGTGCAAAATTCTATAATAGAAAAATATAAACGAGAGAATACTAATAGACAGATTAATTATAATAAAGGACTTGCACTACAAGAAGATAATAAAGATATAGAATTAACAAATGAAATTATGCCAGAAACTCTTATAGTAGTTTCTAGTGATGAACAATTAAAGGCTACAATGAAAATGGGATTTAATAATATTGCTATAAATCATTTTATGCGAGGGTATAAAATCAATTTAGGTATAAAAGATCTAAATAAAAAGGATGTAAATATTTACATTAAGGTTCCAAATATTATTAAAGGTGAATTTGAAAATATCTGTGAAATTATAGAAAGTAATTTAGGAAATATAAAAGGTATTATCACTGCTAATTTAGGAATAATTAGTAGATTCAATAAAAAAACCAATGTTATTGGTGATTATAAATTAAATGTTTTTAATAGTTATTCAGGAGATTTCTATAAAAATTTCCTTTCCGGAACTTGTATTAGTGCTGAATTAAATGCAACGGAGATTAAAAAAATATCATATAAAAGTTCATTACCACTTCAAATTATGGTATACGGAAAATATGAACTTATGGTTAGTGAGTATTGCGTCATTGGTAGCGTTTTTGGTAATAAGAGTGAAAACAAGACTTGTCTTGGTAATTGCAGCAAAGGAGATTATACACTTAAAGACAGAAAAGGTGTAGAATTTAGTATTAGAACAGACAAATATTGTAGAAGTTATATTTATAATAATGTGCCGGTTAATTTGATACCTAACATTGAGGAAATTAAAAAGAATAAAATTGCTTCATTTAGATTAGATTTTATAGAAGAAAGTTATGATGAAACTATTGAAGTCCTTACAAATTATATTGACAAAGAGTGGAAAGGAGATTTTAAAAATTATACAAGAGGTCATTATAAAAGAGGCGTTGAATAATACAAAGTATACGTCAATAATTTAAATTTTTTAACAAAGGGAAGACGGTGGAACATGAATACAAAATCATTAAAGGTTTTAGAATATTATAAAATTAAAGAAAAGATTAAAGCATACGCTCATACTAAGGCAGGTAAAGATATTATAGATAATTTAGAGCCTTACACAAATGTATATGAAGTTCGCGAACATTTACAAGAAACTAATGAGGCATTACTTCTTTTATCAAGAAAGGGAAGTGCTCCTTTTGAAGGTATATATGATGTTCGCTCTGCAATAGTAAGAGCGTCAAAAGAAGCAACACTTATGCCAATGCAACTACTGCGAATAGCTCAAATGCTACGTTGCGCTAGATTGTTTCAAAATTATGTTGGAAGCAATGGGGATGAACTTTCTTCTAGAGTTTTAGAAGATATATGTATTGGAATTGTACCAATAAAAAAATTAGAAGATGAAATTTTTATTGCTATAATTAGTGATGAAGAAATATCTGATAGGGCTAGTAGTTTACTTTTTAGTTTAAGAAAATCTCTAAAAGATAAGAATGCTTCTGTAAAGGATAAGGTAACTTCATTAGTCAGGACTTATGCTAGATATCTTCAAGAGAGTCTTTATACTATAAGAGGTGATAGATATGTAATTCCAGTTAAAATAGAACATAAAGGGAGCGTTCCAGGAATTGTGCATGACCAAAGTTCTTCAGGAGCTACACTTTTTATTGAGCCAATGAGTTTAGTAAATTTAAACAATGAGATTAAGGAAATAATGCTAAAGGAAAAAGCTGAGGTTGAGAGAATTTTAGCAGAACTTTCCTATAAAATATATGAAAATATAAATATTGTTTCAAATAATGCAAACATAGTATGGGAATTAGATTCTATTTTTGCAAAAGCAGGGTATGCAATTGAAATTAATGCTATTATTCCAAAGGTTAATGAGGATGGAATAATAGATATAATTGAGGCAAGGCACCCACTTATAGATCCAAAGGTTGTAGTACCTAGCAATATATATTTAGGCTCAGATTTTACGTCCCTTGTAATAACAGGACCTAATACAGGTGGTAAAACGGTAACGTTAAAAACTGTTGGGCTAATACAACTTATGGCTATGAGTGGAATTTTAATTCCTGCAAGAGAAGGGTCTATTGTAAGTTTTTTTGATGAGATTTTCGCTGATATAGGTGATGAACAAAGCATAGAGCAAAGTTTATCTACTTTTTCTTCTCACATGACAAATATAGTAAATATAATTGCAAAAGCAGATATAAAATCTTTAGCTCTATTTGATGAATTAGGGGCTGGTACAGATCCGACTGAGGGAGCAGCACTAGCTGTTTCAATACTTGAAAATTTGAGAGCAAGGGGTACAAAAGTAGTTGCAACTACTCATTATAGTGAATTAAAGGGATATGCGTTAAGAACTTCCGGAGTTGAAAATGCTTCTGTAGAATTTAACGTGGATACTTTAAGCCCAACCTATAGATTAATAATTGGAGTACCAGGTAAATCAAATGCTTTTGAAATTTCAAAAAGATTAGGACTTCCTGATTATATTATTAAAAGTGCTAGAGAAAATATTTCTAAAGAGACCTTAGAGTTTGAAGAATTAGTACAAAGCTTACAAGAAAAGAGCATAAAGGTCGAGAGCGATGCTAGGGAGTCTGAGATTTTGAAATTAGACGCTAGAAAACTAAAAGATAAATATCAAGAAAAATTATACAAACTTGAAAATATTCGTGAAAATGCAATGTATGAAGCTCAAAGGGAAGCAAAGAAACTTATAAAAAATGCTAAAGAAGAATCTGATGTTATTCTTAAAAATATGAGAGAACTAGAAAAGCTAGGATATTCATCTGAGGCAAGACAAAAGCTTGAAGAGGAAAGAAAAAAAATTAAAAATAAGCTTGATAATATAGAAATTCATGTAGAAAAAAATAAAGATGATTTAGGTGAAAAGTTAAAAAATGTAAAACAAGGAGAAGAGGTATTTTTGCCATCTCTTAACCAAAAGGTAATTGTAATTTCAAAACCTGATAAAAAAGGTGAGGTGCAGGTTCAAGCTGGTATCATGAAGATAAATGTTAAAGTAGATGAGTTACGTGTATCAAAGCTTTCTCAGGAAGATAAGAAAAAAGCTAAGATAAAAAAGAGAGAAATGAAGCTAAACTTAAGTAATGTATCTACTTCGGTAGATCTTAGAGGTATGGATTCCGAGGAGGCTATTTTTACTGTTGATAAATATTTAGATGAAGCTTTCCTTGGGGGACTTAAGGAAGTTACCATTATCCATGGTAAGGGAACAGGAGTTTTAAGAAATGCTATTACTGATATGCTAAAGAGGCATGGTCATGCTAAAACATATAGATTGGGGAATTATGGTGAAGGTGGTAGCGGAGTTACTGTAGTCGAGATTAAATAATAAAAGACTAAAAAGGGACGGTTAAATATGGTTATTGTGAGTGCTTGTTTATGCGGTATCAATTGTAGGTATGATGGTGGCAATAATTTAGATGAGCGTGTACTTAAACTATTAAAAGAAGGAAAAGCATTGCCTGTTTGTCCAGAACAACTAGGAGGGCTAGAGACTCCACGGGAACCACGAGAAATTTCAAGTGGAAATGGTCTTGATGTAATAAATGGGAAAGCAACTATTATTGGATTTGGAAATAATGAGATAACTTCAAAGTTTTTAAAAGGTGCTTATGAAACTCTAAAAATAGCAGAGGTTATAGGAGCAACTTGCGCTGTTTTAAAGGCGAGAAGTCCATCTTGCGGAGTTTCTAAAATATATGATGGAACATTTAGTAGCACTTTAAGGCCAGGAAATGGAGTTACAACTCAGTTATTATTATCTAGGGGTATAAAGGTGTTTTCAGAAGAAAATTTAGATGAAGTAGAATTTTAATTAAGGAGGGTAATTTAAATGTCAACATATTCACTAGTGCCAAAGGAAATATTAGAATGCATAAAAACATATATTAAGAGTGGTGAAGCAGTTGAAATATCTGACTTATTAGAAAATGATAATATTTTATATAGAGAAATTATATTTTTTAAGAAATGGTCTAAAAATAATACTAAAGTACCACTTGGGTATCTTTATATCGATGAAAAAAATGAAATCATTTTTCAAAAGACACTTCAGAAAAGATTAGCAAAATTAGCTTATTTTTTAGAAATATTTTATAATACAGAAAATAAAAGCTACATAGTGAATACATTTCAAGATGAGGGTCAAGTCAAAAGGGATAATGATACTTATAAATTGGTAACGGATGGACTTGATATCCTAACTAAAGACGGAAATATGGATACGCAGAAAGTTAAACAAATGGTGCTTAAATTGCCTGATTTTTGTGAAGAAAACAATAAAATCTTAAAAGCATTTATGATTGTATCTAAGAAATATAAGGATGAAAAAAAGTATTTTAATATAGATATGTTAGAAAAATTATTAGTAACATATAGAGAGTCGCTAAGTATAAATCTAAAAAAGATAAGACTGGTATATTCAGTAAAAGAGTGTTATGAAAATATTAAATTAGCTTCTGAAAAAAAGATGAAACCAATTTTTATTAGAATTAACTTTAAATTAACAAAACCATTAATAAAAACAAGTTACATGATGGACTTTTTTATTAAAGTGGTTAATAGTTGTGAAATAATAAGTGAAATGACAGATTTACAATATTTTAAGTACTTAGGAACTATTGAAGAAGCAAATGTTAATAATAGAGTAAAATTAATTAGAAGTAAAAAGAACTAAAAAGAACTCCAAAATTGGAGTTCTTTTTAGTTCTAGTCAACAGTTATGTGCACTGCATCTTCTTCAAGAACAACTTTTATATATTCAACTTCAGGGTCTTCAGTTCCTTGAACATATAGTCCAGTGTTTTTTAGTTTCTCAACATAATCCACAATTTCCTTAGTTATTCTTTCTCCAGGGCAAAGAACTGGAATGCCAGGTGGATAAGCCATTAAAAATTCACCACTTATCATACCAACACTTTTTTTGATTTCAACAGCGGTATTTACACTATTGAATGCTTCCCTAGGTATTTGAACTTGCTCTGGAATACTAGGAATATCAATAAAATCAATTTTTTTTGTTCCTTTACCATAATACTCATAACTTATTTCTTCTAGAGCTTTTAGTAATTGATCCATTCCATCTCTAGTATCACCAAAAGACCCAACTGCTAATATATTATAAATATCAGATAATTCCATTTGTATGTGATATTTAT
>NZ_CALEVF010000046.1 GCF_937920395.1 uncultured Clostridium sp.
TTGAATTGACCTATTAGTTCTTAACATAATTCCTTCTGGACTTGTTATATTTTTTTATGATATTAATCTCTTTTGAACAAATTTCTTTGATACGTAGAGTTTTTTATTTCCTTTTGCTTTTGTACATTTTGATTTGCATTGGCAGTCATCACAATCTTCACATTCATAGATTGTTACATCAGCCTCATATCCAGACTTTGACCTCTTTGTCTTTTTACCAATAACACTTAAAATTTTATTATTATGGCAAGTATATTTATCATTCATTTCATCATAATTCATATTTTGTCGTTTACTTATATTATTTTTAAAGCATCTTTTTTTCATATTTTCATAAGTTTGAGGCTTTATAAATGTGTTCTGTTTATTCTTTTCTAGGTACTCATAATTTTCTTCACTTTCATATCCAGCGTCAGCTATTAAATTCTCAAATTTTTGTGATATATTCTCTCGTAATTTATCTAAAAATGGAATAAACGTTAATTGATCAGATCTTTCACTAGAAATATCTAACCCCACAATATATTCACCTTCTACTCCAATTTGCATATTATATCCTGGTTTTAGCTGAGAATTTCTCATATGGTCCTCTTTCATATGCATAAAGGTTGAATCTTTATCAGTTTTTGAAAAACTATTTTTTCCATCAAATATTTTGCTGTAATCATCATACTTAAATTATACACCAAAAGTGGATTCCTTGGAATCCACTTTTGTATTTACAAAAGAAAAAGAACCATCTCGCAATAGAAATCACTTTCTATTTTGAGACACCCCCTTAATTAAATTCTTATTAAGTTCTTATTATGTTTTACACTATTTTAATCTAAATTTTAACAACAGTTTATTTAAACAAATTCTATATTAATAGAATTTGTTTAAAATTCTAATCCTTGGGCCTGTTTTTGTTTAAACTTTTTTTTCATCGGCAAATAATATAGGAAAACAGGAATTATCAACCCTAAAAGCCAAGAAATATCTGCACCATTTAATGCGGTACATATCGGTCCAACGTATAATGTTGAATTCATAAATGGAATTTCTACAATAACTGCAACAATATAAGCAATCAAAGTTATCTTATTAAATTTTCCGTATATACCATCTACGTCAAACATGTCCTTAACGCTATATTTCCCATGACGTAAAAGATAAAAATCGAGAAGATTAATTGATGTCCATGGAATTAAAAAGTAAGAAATAAACAAAATAAAACTCTTAAACAATGAAATAAAACTACCTTGCCCTGTTATTTCTATAATTGATCCAGCACAAACTATTATCAAAATAAATATAGCACGAACTTTAGAAGTAACTTTCATTTTTAGAAATGGCTCTACAGTAGTTACTGTGGCCATAAATGCACCGTATAAGTTATAGACATTTATTGAAAGTTGTCCTAAAATAATTATGACATATAAGAATAATGCAAATACGCCAAATAATTTAGCTAAATTAGGACCTGCTGCATCAAGAAAATTTGGTACTGCAGAAACTAAGACTACCCCTAAAATCATCATCCAAACTGTACCCAATACTGATCCTGCATAAGTATACCAGAAAGCTGCCTTTTCAGATGTATCCTCTGGAAGATATCTTGAATAATCAGCTACATAAGGCGCATATGCTATCTGCCAAGTGGCAACAATTGATATTGCCAAGATAAATGTTGCAAAGTTAAAATTATTAGGATTCCAAGCTTCAGCTGGTACTGGCATACTAAATACTTTAATGGTAACAATTATATATACAGCTAGGAAAACCCATGATAAAATACTCTGCATCTTGTGTATTAAATCATAACCATATAATGTTAAAGTGAAAGCTATAATATTCACTACTATTATTGCAGCAGTTGTTGATACTGGAAGTACACCTTTTACCGTTTGTGCCGCAAGTAGACTACTTGTTGAGAAAAAACCTAAGTACATAAAAATTACTATAACCAAAGGAATTATTGCACCAATAACACCGAATTGTGCTCTACTTTGAATCATTTGAGGTATTCCTAATACTGGTCCTTGAGCTGAGTGCAGTGCCATAAAAATTGCTCCAAATAAATTACCTACAATAATCGCAACCACACTCCAAAATAGATTTAAACCTAAAACCACACATAATGCACCAGTAATGAGTGTGGTGATATGCATATTTCCGCCAAACCAAATTGAAAATAAACTGCTTGCTTTACCATGTCTTTCCTCTTTAGGCACCCATTCAATACTTCTTGTTTCAATTTTCATATAATTATCCTCCTTCTCATTAAAAAATGGATTTAATAATCATTTTACTTTAACTTTTAAATACTCTTATTTTACTGTGAAAATGTTGATATAATGTTCTTCCGTCACAAAAACATCTAGATTATTGTTACAATTTTAAATATACAGAATAATCTATTTATAGCACTATGTTAATGGGGGTACCTTTAATAAAATTTTCAACATTACTAATACATATATTTGTTTTAATGATAGTTGCTTCCTTGGTATAAAAACCTATATGTGGAGTTACTACTATATTATTTAGCTTTAATAAGTTGTTTCCACTCAGTATAGAAAAATCTATATCATCAAGACCTGCACCTAGGATGTTACCATTATATAAAGTGTTATATAAATCTTCTTGATTTACAATTCCGGCCCTAGCTGTATTAATAAAGATGGAATCTTTACTCATCAGATCTAATTCATCAGAAGTTATAATATTTTTAGTTGATGGTAATAAAGGCATATGCAGTGTTACTATATTACTTTCTTTAAAAATTGTTTTGTAAGAAACAATCTTTAAATTATACTTTTCTTCCGTTCCTTTCTTCGGGTAAGGATCATAAGCAATTACCTTCATATCAAACCCTTTTGCAATCTCTGCTACTCTGCACCCTATAGAACCTATTCCAATAATTCCAAGAGTTTTATTTGACAACTCCATGCCTTTAAATTTTTGCCAATTATACTTATTAGTTGCCTTCACATCATAATCTGCTTTTGGGATTTCCCTCATAACGGCCAACATAAGGCTTATTGCTAATTCTGCAACTGCGTTTTTTGCGTAGCCTGGTACATTTGTTATAGTTATGCTCTTTTCCTTTGCTTCGCAAAGATCAACATAATCATAGCCTGTAGACCATAATGAAATTAACTTAATCCTTTTTAAGTCTTTAAAAACTCCATTTTTATAATACGTCCAACCTGATATTAAAATATCTGCTTCATCTGCTCTTTTAATTATCTCTTGATTGTTTTTAGGTGTTCCAAAATATATTTTTAGGTTTCCTAATTTTTTTAATCTATCTATCTGTTCTTGATTTAAAACGATATCATCTAAAACTACAATATTCATTTTTTCACCCCAAATTCGAACTATTAGAAATATCTTGCCCAATAATTTTAGTGGTTTATTTAGATGTCTTAAACTTATTGTCGAAATATGGAAGACAGTCACCCCCTCGAGGTAGAACTCCAATTTTAGAATTGGGATTTTTACTTAAAGCATAATCAATAGCCTCTTGAAGGGTTTCAAACTTTTCATAACCAATAATTTTAATATCTTCTTCAGACAATCCTTCTGTTATTATTAGAATTTTAGCCTTTTCTCGTACTCTAGCATTAGCCATAGCAATATTTGCCGCTACTAAATCAGCTGAGTCATCTTCTAAAGAAATTTTTCTTACAATAGTTTAAGCTTCTTTATATGATAACTTTGCCCACTCTTTGAGCCTAGGATAATTAGTTTCCATACCCTCATAACAAGGTGCAACAAAGATAATGTACCCCTCCCCGGTCAATTGTTTTTTAAACTACCTTCTATAGTGGTTTTCTAACCACATCAATTACAGAACCATCTCTATATTCTATAACTGCGACTATTTCATCTGAAAATTCAATTGCCTTTGGTTTACCAGTCATTTTCTCAGCTATATCTTTTAACTCACCAATAGTCCTTATAGGAAGGTTAGTATTCTTTAATTTATCTATTATGTCTGTCCTTCTTGGATTAACTGCTATTCCTCTTTCTGTTACGATAACATCAATGCTTTCTCCTGGTGTTGTTATTGTAGTTACATTATCCTTAATAATTGGAAGCCTTGCCTTAGTTAATTGTGTTACAATTATTGTAAGTTTAGCCCCTGCTGCTGTATCACTATGGCCTCCGGAACCACCCATGATAGTTCCATCTGAACCAGTGGTCACATTTACATTAAAATTTGTGTCTATTTCCGTAGCACCCAAGATAACTATGTCTAGCTTGTTTACAACGGCACCTTTGTTATCTGGATTTCCATACATAGATGCAGACATTCTTTGATGTTTATGAGTGCCTACATAAGACTGTATTGCTTGCATATCAAAACACTGTACATCAAATAAATATTTAAATAATCCTTCTTCAAACATATCTACAAGGTATCCAGTTATTCCACCAGATGCAAAACTTCCAACTATAGCATTTTCTTTCATATATTTTCTGAGCTCCGCAGCTACAGCTAAAGAAATTCCACCTGCACCAGTTTGAAATGACATTTCATCTTTAACAAGACCGGTCGCCACCATAACCTCACTCGCCATTTTAGCTATTTTAAGTCCTACTGGATCCTTAGTTATTTTTGTAGTACCTGATATTATTCCATCTGGATCACCGATAGAATCTACTTTTACAATATAATCCACATATATTTGACTTATTTCTATTGGGCAAGCTGGATATGGGACTAAATTATCAGTTACTGCTACAACCATATCTGCACACTGGGCATCTGCTACTGCATATCCTAATGCTCCACAGGCAGATTTTCCATATAGTCCATTGATGTTTCCATAGTTATCTGCAGTTGGTGCTGCAATGAAAGCCACATCTATGTGTAAATCTCCACTTTCTATTGCTCTAGCACGTCCACCATGGGTGTGCATTATAACTGGTGTTTTTAATATTCCTCTAGAAATTTCTTCAGCTATTGGACCTGACATATAATTAGTAACTATTTTAGTAATTACACCGTTTTTTATATGCTCAATCAAAAGCAAATTATTAGGGAAAAGAGCGCTTGCAGCTAATGTAATGTTCTTAATTCCTCTTTTAGCAATCGCATCCACCACTAAATTCAATACATTATCGCCATTTCTTAAATGATGATGGAATGAAATTGTCATACCATCCTTAAGCGAAACCTTATCAAAAACACTATCCATGTTAGGTAAAACCTTTTCATCTTCTGGCGTTACAGAGTTTAGTTTTACTTCTTTCTTAAGTTTCGTGCCTGCATTTTTAAATGCACCTTCAAAAGGAATTACATTTCCATATCCTTCTATATATTCTGGTATTCCTCTACCTAATATATTTTTCATTATTATCACCTCAATTAGCTAATCCACTAAAGTAGATTTTACCTATACTTTTACATAAGACCTAAAAGTTTTGCTAATTCTACTGTGTTTTTAGCTCTATTTATAACTGGTGCATCTACCATTTTGCCATCTAATGAAAATACTCCTTTGCCATCTTGTTCTGCGAGTATCATAGCCTCAAGGACTCTTTTGGCGTGTTTTATTTCTTCTTGCGTTGGAGCAAATACAGAATGAATAGTCTCAATTTGTCTTGGATTTATTGCAGCTTTACCCGTGAGTCCTAAACTTTTAGCTCTAACTGTGTCTTTTGCTAATCCTTCAAAATCATTAGTGTCTGTAAATGGAGTATCAATAGAATCTATCTTCATAGCCTTACATGCAATTGCAACTCGATTTCTTGCATAGAAGATTTCTTCTCCTTCTTTAGTTCTTTTTATACCTAAATCTGAAGTTAAGTCTTCTCCTCCAAGTAAAACAGCTACTACCCTTTTGGAAGATTTTATTATATTATAAACATTTTCAACTCCATAAGCAGTTTCTACTATAGGAATTAACTTTATACTTCCATTTGAAAAATCTTCCTGTGTTTCTATACTTGTAAGTATTTCATCTATAGCCTCAAGTTCTTCTTCTGTAGCTTTTGGTATCATTAATGCATCCGGTTTAACTCTTGCAATTACATCAATATCCTTTTGTGAGTATTCAGTAGTGAATGGATTTACCCTTACTACTACTTCTACATTTTCATAGTCCACATTCTTTATTGCTTCTTTCACCAAAATTCTAGCACTGTCTTTTTCTGTTAGACTTACAGCATCCTCTAAATCTAATATAATTGAATCAGCACCTAGAATTCCTGCATTCTGAAGCATCCCTGAATTATTCCCTGGCATAAAAAGCATAGTTCTTCTGAATCTTTTCATATAAATCACCTCTTACTGAGCTCTTTTTGTAGCGGTTTCTATTCTGGCTTTTATTGTATAGTTTAATGCACCCTTATCTAGAGCAGTTACTATAACATCTTCTACTCCATTTTCATTAAGTGTCTCTAGTATTACTCTTTTTATTTCATCCCCAAACTGTTTCATTACAATACTTTGAAGCTTTATTTCAATGCCACCCTTAAGATTTGGCATAAGCATAATGTATATATCGTTAGATTCCATTGTTCCAGCTTTGGATGGTTTATTAATTTTCATGGTATCACCTCACGCTAAACTTAAATTAATTCATTTTATACTTTCTAAATATGCCTTTTGACCTAAATCATATAAATTGTTACCCTCGCTATCTATTACTACAACTATTGGTAAATCAACCACTTCAAGTCTTCTAATGGCCTCAGATCCTAAATCTTCATAGGTTATTATATCTGCTTTTATTACGCATTTACTTATTAAAGCTCCTGTTCCACCGATAGCTGCAAAATATACAGCACCATTCTTAATCATAGAATCCACGACCTCTTGGGATCTTAAGCCCTTACCTATCATTCCCTTTAACCCTTTATCTAAGAGTTTTGGTGTGTAACTATCCATTCTATAACTTGTAGTTGGACCTGCTGAACCTATTGCCAAGCCTGGCTTTGCTGGAGTTGGTCCAACATAATATATAACTGCATCTTTAACATCTATTGGAAGCTCTTCACCATTGTCTATAAGGTCCACTAATCTCTTATGAGCGGCATCTCTCGCCGTGTATATGACACCAGATAATAGCACACTGTCTCCTACTTTTAATTCACGAACTTTATCTTGGGACAGCGGCGTCATAATTCTTTTCTCCATAATCTTTTCCTCCCCCTAGCCTTTTCTATGCTACAACTCTGCACTCACATGCCTTGAAGCGTGACAGTTTATATTCACCGCTACTGGCAAACCAGCTATATGCGTTGGATAAGTTTCAATATTAACAGCTAATGCGGTAGTTCTTCCCCCAAATCCTTGTGGTCCTATCCCAAGCTTATTTATTTCCTGCATAAGCTCGTTTTCAAGTTCCGCATAGAATGGTTTTATGTTTACCTCGTCAGTTGGCCTAATTGCTGCTCTTTTAGCAAGGTTCGCTGCCTTATCAAAAGTTCCGCCTATTCCAACTCCTACAACTATAGGTGGACATGGGTTAGGTCCAGCTTCTTTTACTACTTTTAGAATAAAATCCTTAACCCCCTTAAGTCCATCTGAAGGTTTTAGCATTTTAATTTGACTCATATTCTCCGAGCCAAAGCCTTTTGGAGCAACAGTTATTTTAAACTTATCTCCCATAACTATATTGTAATATATAACTGCTGGAGTATTATTTTGTGTATTTACTCGCTCTATTGGATCATTAACTACAGACTTTCTTAGAAATCCATCCTCATATCCTTCTGCTACCCCTTTATTAATAGCTCCTTCAAGACCTCCTCCCACTATATGAACATCTTGTCCAATCTCTATGAATACACAAGTCATCCCCGTATCTTGACACATTGGCATTTTTTGCGTCGATGCTATATCTGCATTTATTAAAATCTTATCTAAAATGCCTTTAGCAATACCCCATGTTTCCTCTTCCCTAGCCTTTTTTAATTGATTTCTTATATCATCAGAAAGATTGTAATTAGCATCTATACATAAATTTCTTATCGTTTTTGTTATTTCAGCTACGTTTATTTCTTTCATTGTTATTCTCCTCCTTTTAATCATCACCTAATTGCTGCAATATCTGTGACCTTAGAGGTATATTTAAACTTACACTGAAACTTTATGTTGATTAATTAATTTATAAGTTACCTTATTTTTTCTATTAACTAGAGCTACAACTCTATTCATCTCGTTATTAACTATCATGTACCCTTCATCTACACCCATTCCTGGTTTTGCTAAGCATTGGTCTGCTCCACAAGCAATAGCAATGTTTGTACATACTTCTGCAGATCTATTAGTTTCATTACATGTTCCACCACAATATGCTCCAAGTCCATGTTTTTTGCAGTAAAGTATTGATTCAATTATATTATTAACACCACCTAAGTCTGGTGTTTTTATTTGAAGCATATGGCCTGCTTTATTATCCGCAAATAATACTACGTCATCATAAGTATTACACCATTCGTCTGCAACTAATTCTACATTAATCTTTCTATTATCTAGTTCTGCTGTTAAATCTCTTAATGCTTCCATTTGTCTTTCTCTTTGCTCAACATCCATTGGGCCTTCAATTCTCAACTTAAATGGTTTTGCTGCTTCTTCTAAAACCGCAATATAATCAGCCATAACCTTTGTATCATTTTTAAATGCAACCCCTATTGTTCCGTATACATCTATATGAAATATTGGATTATAGTCCTCACTAGTTCTTAGCTTTAACACCCTAGCACTTAACCACTTAACATATTCTAATAATTTCTCACCCTTAAGACCTAATTTTTCTTCTACATTGTTTATTAATGCATGAGGCATTACATCTGCACCCTTTATTATCATTTTATCTACGCTACTATATCTATCATCCCCTGATTGTGTAAAAATAGGAATTCTCTTAATTTCTACGCCAGTGTTGTATTCTTCACGCACGATTTCTGCCATAGTTACTTTTTTAGATTTTGCTACAGCATCAAGAATAGCCTGAGTTATTCCATATCTTATAGCCGTATGAAGACGTTTACCATCAATTAACATATGATCAAATTCTTCTGCGAGCATTTTAAAACTTTCTAATTTTCTACCTATTAATTTTGGTACTATTTCTTTTTCTATAATTGGTATAAAATCCTTTGCGAGAAATAGTGGATCTCTTCCACCAGCCCCAGAATATTGTACTGCCGCACAGTCTCCATAAGCCACCTGACCATCTTCAAGTATAATCATTACTGATATTGATTCTCCAGCTTGTCTAATGGATTTAAATCCTTCTGTTACTGCTTCACCTACATATGAAAATCCGTCATGTTTTGCACCTCTTTTTATAGCCCTTTGATCATCAAAATAAAACCCAGTTCTTCCTGTTGAACATACTACATCAATAATTTTCATAATATACACATCTCCTTATATAATTTTAAATTAATAAATAATTTTTATGCTTTTGCTGGCCTTCCTATAAGTGTCCCATTTCCTACTGCGAATACATCGTCTATAGTCATTTGAAAACTAACTTCTCTTTTTTCAAATTTTGCTCTCTCTTCAAGTTTTTTGATATTAAAGTTTTTTAATTCATCTGAAAATGGAAGATTCCCAAATTTAAAATATCTTATTGCTCCATCATTATCTCTTGCAGGCATCATTTTACCAGCATTATATTTACTTGGAGCAAATGGCACATCAATAATCCCCATTTGGAACCCTTTAACTACACCCATAGCTAAATCACCTTTTCCAATTTTATATATCATATCTACCATGCACTTTGTCTCAGCTTTTATTACTCCCATCTCCATCATTAAGTCTTGGGACATATGCATTTTTTGTCCTTTTAATAAATTTAAAGTCATCTTTGTAGTCTTTATACCCTCAGCATTAGCTTCTTTAGTAGGTATACCTACAGCTTCATGTGGGGTTTTCACTATTACTTTTGTCGCCCCAGCAAGTGCTGCCGTTGCGGCGCCCGTAGATATAACTCCAAAAGCCTCTGCTTCATCTTCTGGAAATCCTCCCATCCACTCATGCAAAACTGTTGTTAAATATATATCATTATATCCATTAGCCTTTAAGTATTCATTACATTGCTGTTCTAAAGCTCTTATTGCTGCTACATCTTGTATTAAATTTCCACACTGACCATATCCAACTGTAATGTTTTTAACTCCTTGCTCCGCAGCAAGCAAAGCCTCTATTATTCCAACTGCATTTGATGTGCTAGGGGGAACTAGTGTTCCTGTTAATGGTCCAAATGGCTCTCTATTTATTGATATTCCTTGTTCTTCATAAAATCCAACAAGTCTATCACAATATTGCCAGTCCAAAATTGACTTTGTTAAAGGTGCATTTTTTGCATATGGAATATTGTACGATATACATCCACCTTCATTTGAAGTCCAACCTGAAGCATGTGTTATTTCAGCTAATAACCTTGCATCTGGAGTTCCATGTCTTGATTCTAATGGGACATTTATTGCTTCAAAAACTTGCCTGCATCCCTTAACTCCATGATTAACTGCTGGGAATCCATTTAATAGCGATCGTCCTGCCTTTATACTCTCTTTTATTCCAATCTCACATTCATCATATCTATTAAGTCTTGTATAACTATCTATTGTTGTTGGTAGCAAATCTGCTCCACCCTCAATTTCTAAATACTTTAATAATTCAATATGCTTATCAATTAAGGCAACCCCTGCTCTTGGCTGTGCTAATGTTATCCCGGCTTCTTTAGCCTTCCTTAGCTTTTTTGCAAAGTTTTTATGATCTGGAATTTTCTTATTGTATTCTACAGCTTCTTTTAAATCTACCTCTTTACCTGTTGGCCATTGCTCTAATACTTCTTTTCTAACCTCAAAGAAGTCATCCGTAGTCCATTTTTTATTTTTTATTTCCAATGATATTACCCCCTCTAATAATTACATTTTCACTAAATATTTTTTCATAATCCTTACTGCTTTATCCGGATAATATTCGGATAATAACCCCATTGCAGATAATATATAAGTTTTATCAATCAAATACATTGCTTTACGTGGTTTTAAATACATTGGATTTTCTTCATCAAAGGCTCCTGCTTTTAAAATATCTTTTGGATTCTCACTGTGTACTAATACTCCACCTGTCCCTATCATGTATTTCACTTCCATAAGATCTTTACCTATTTGAGTGTACATGGCTCCCATTGGTGTGTGTGTACTTTCAATCGTACCTACATGCCTCTCCATTGATAACTCTGTTGCAACTTTAGCCATAGCCTCATCAAAATGTATTTCCTCCTTAGTCGTCGGAACCATCTTTATGTGTTCTACTCTATATTTACAATTTGCATCAATATCTATTTTCCTCTCAACATCGCAAAGATACTTTCTCATCTTCCTGCTGCCAGCTGCTTCTCTTAGTGAAATTGCAGAATATCTCATTCCAAGATCACCTTCAACCGTTCTCTTAGCAAAAGGTTCCTCAAGGCCCCTTGTGGTAACCCCACCCTTCGTAGGTTCCCCTTCTGCTATAGAATGTATATCTGTTGTTGCACCACCAATATCAACTACTATTAAATCCCCTAAACCGCTTTCCTCATCACTACCATCACTAAGTATCCTTGCAGCCTTTAGCACTGCTGCTGGTGTTGGCATTAAAATACCTTTTATTAGTTCTTCTGCATTACCGAGCCCCTTGGCGTCAATTATTTTTTCCATAAATACTTTTCTAATTTCTTCTCTCGCTGGCTCTACATTTAGTTTATTTAGCGCTGGCATTACATTCTCAGTAATTGTAAAATACATTTTTGCTTTAGTAAATATTTGTCTTACCTCATCGCTTGCTACCTTATTTCCAGCTACAACTATTGGTAGTCTAACTTCATTTTCAGCTAACATTTTTGCATTGTGTATAATGCACTTTTTGTTACCACCATTAGTTCCACCTGCAAGAAGTATTATATCTAAGTTTGAATTTTTAATTTCTTTTATTTCATCTAAAGTTAATTCATAACTATATACTTTTAATACTCTTGCTCCAGCTCCAAGTGCAGCTCTTTTGGCAGCCTCTGCAGTTAACTCTGGCACAAGTCCAATAGCTATCATTTTAAGTCCTCCTGCAGCTGAGGAGCATGCTAATTTCTTAATAAAATTAACATTTTTTCCAATTATTTTTTTTTCTATTTCTAAATAGGCTTTTTCAAAGCCTATCATTATATTCTCCTCTATTGTGGTTATATCTTTAGCTGTAGCAATTACCTCTTCCTTTTCGAGATCTACAACCGTTAATTTTGTATAGGTACTTCCAAAATCTATGAGTAAATAAGCATCCACTTATATCACTCCTTGTAATTTTGTAATTCCTAAATCCTCTCTTAAATCGTGTATTGTTGTCTCAAGTGAAGTATTTGGTGGATATATTCTATCAAATCCCATTGCACGAAATCTCTTAGTTACTTCTTGCCAATTTTGTTTTCCTACAACTATATTTCCACCTACAAGAAGCAATATACCATCCAAACCTGCTTCATCACATTTTTCTCTTATACCCCTGCAATCGATTTCACCTTGTCCGTAAAGCGAAGATACTATTATAGCATCAGCATTAGTTTCAACAGCTGCATTAATAAAATCCTCTTGTGGAGAAAGTACTCCTATATTTATAACATTGAATCCAGCTTCTGTTAAAGCATAATCTAAAATTTTATTACCAACAGCATGACAATCTGATCCTATTACTCCTAGAACTAAAGTCTTTTTAGTCATTTTAAAAAACCCCCTAAATAATTTTTTAAAACATTTATAACTTTTCAAAACATTATTTTTTGAACTCTATCTCGATAATCTTCGACTTAAGTGCTTTTACTGAGCCATCATCTAAACTATACAAAAATTGTATTATCTCCTTATTACTGAAATTCATATTATTTACATCAATAAATCTACCAGGTGACACTATCATCACATCTGATTTTTGAATTATATCCTTAAGTTCAGTATCATCAGTAGTATTTGAGTATTCTATATCAATTTCAGATAATCCCGCTTTTTCTAACGCTCTTTTTACTTTAAACATGAATTGTTCAGATATACATACAAATGCAAACTTTGTATGCTCAACATATCTAGCAATCTTAACTATTGGTTCTAAATTAGGTTTTATAGCAACTCCCAGAATTTCTTTATTAAGGCCCACCGTTAATTTTGTAACTTCATTAACGTGATTGAATGTGGTTATTATAAACTCAGCCTTTCCAATCTTATCTTTCGTATCATTGTCCATCTTTTCTAATTCACTTATGGTCATATGCATTACATTCATATTACTATTATCACTAAGTTGCTCACTAAACATTTTAGCTTGTTCTATATTGCACTCTACGTATATTGCTACTATTTTCTCCATCAACTGTTTTTTCTCAACTACCCTTTGTATTACTAAATCTAAAAACGCTTCCGGTTCCATTCCTATTTCTAAAGCTTCCTCTAGTCCTAAGTCAACAAATTTTACAATCTTTTTTTTCACATCTAGGCTCTCCCAACATACAGCTTCTTCAACTACAAATGTTCCCTTTCCTTGATATGATTTCAAAGCTCCATCTTGCTCCAATTCTTTATACGCAGCACTTACAGTATTTCTACTTACATTTAACTGCTGGGACAATTCTCTTTCTGTAGGTAATTTTGCTCCAACCCTTAAAGTTCCTTTTTTAATTGCATCCATAATTTGTATTTTAACTTGAATATGAAGTAGAACTCCATTGTTTTTATTTATTTCAATGTTCATAAAAATCCCTCCTAATCCATGTTTTATTATTGGACTACTCCACTTCTTACTTATATTACCATATGGACTAATCCACTTCAATTGCTAATTTGTAGGCATTTAATGTTATTTTTATCCCTTTAGCTCAATTAGGCATGATTATCTAGCTTATTCTTAGTTTTATACTATATTTTACATTTTAGTAAAAATATATTATTTTGGTCAAAAAAATAAAAGCCACAGGCATAATAATTTAACCTGTGCTATAAATTGGCTCAAATATGGTCTCATATATTTGTCAAATGAATATGATCTTAATTCTTTCTATATATCATTGCTACTCATGTATTGTTCTACAAGAAATAAAAATATTGTTACGGAAAGCAAATCCGCACTTCCACCAGGGCTTATATTTTTCTCTATAAACTCTACACATAAACTATCAATTTTACTCCTACCAATATCAGTTTTCATTCCTCCAAGTTTAATTATATCTATTGTTTTTTTTCTTACGTCTAGTAGAACCTGTGGATTATGTCTATAAATTATAGTAGTGTCATCGCATATTTGCATTATCCCAATCAGTGTATGAACTAGCCTATCATTGATATTTAGCTGTAAATTTTGTTTATAAAAATTCAGTGCAAAATTGAAAACTGTAGGCATCCCCTTTTCTACTTCACCACGTACGCCTTGAATTTTATATTTTAAAAATAGTTTTTCACCGTGGCTTAACTGAGCATTATCTTCTAAAGATGAAAGTTCATTTTCTACTATTCCTTTAGTCATTTCCTTTATAATATCTTGAATACATTTAAACTCTTTTTTTTCAAAAATTGCTTTTCCTGTAGCAGCGCAAGCAACGCCCATTAAAAAAAGCATACCCTTATGAGTATTAATCCCTTTAGTTTTAGCAAACATATCTTTTTCAGCCTCTACTCCTATTCGTCTAATTCCATTAAAAATTTCTTTATATGTTTTGCCAGAAAGACCTTCTTGGACAAATAAAGCTAAATACTTACTTAAAGTCGAAGTACTATCTATAAAAGTATATAAATTCATATCCGTGTGAGCTCCATTAGACACTGGAGATATTAATCCTGGTGATGGAAAACAAGATATTTCATATATCATTGCCTGAATTGCAAAGCTACTAATTGTCATCGAAACTTTGTTTATTGTATATACTTTTTCATCTTCCATCTTATCTCTCCAATTATTTTTGAAATTATTATAATAAAAACTTTTATGTAAATCAATTACATTATAATCCTTATTTTTTTAAATTTCCTAAAAATTAAATATTTTTATTTTCAGGTTATTTATCTTTACATAATTTAGGATAAAGAATAAACTATCTTTATAGATATGGTAAAACTTTCATAAGGAGGCTTTTCATGTATGGTTATAATGTTGAAAGAATTAATTTAAAGGATGAATATAAGTTAAGAGAAGTTAAAGATTTTCTACAAACATTTGGGCTACTACTTGATGACAACGTCGATTATACTATAGTTATTAGACAAAATGAAGATATTAAAGCCACTTGCTCTAAGTCAAAAAACGTGTTCAAATGTTTTGCAGTTTCAAATGATTTAAGAGGAGAAGGTGTATGCACTATATTGCTAAATGCACTATCGGATAAACTTTTTAATGAAGGTATTTATCATAATTTTATATTCACTAAAGTAAAAAATACCGATATATTTACATCACTAGGATACAAACTTGTACATAAGATAGAGAATGTAGCCCTACTTGAAACTGGAATATATGATATAAAAGAATATTTACAAACTGTAAAAAAAGAATACAATATAACTTCAAATATTCAAAGGTCAGCAATAGTTATGAATTGCAATCCCTTCACCTTGGGACATCTGTATTTAATAGAAGAGGCCGCAAGGCAAAGCGAAGAAGTGCTGGTATTTATAGTTGAAGAAGATAAATCCTCTTTCCCATTTATCTATAGATATGGTATGGTTAAAGAGGGTGTTTCCCATTTGAATAATGTGCGGGTGATTAAAGGTGGAGAATATATTATTTCACAGGCTACCTTCCCATCCTATTTTTTAAGAAAAGAAGATGTAATACTAAAGGCATATACTACATTAGATGCATCAATTTTCGGAAGATATTTTTGTAAAGCTCTAAATATAACTAAAAGATTTATAGGAGAAGAGCCTTATTGTAAAGTTACAAACGCTTATAATGAAGCCTTAAAAGGAATACTACCCACATATGGAGTCGAAGTTGTAGAAATAAAAAGGAAAGCCATTATGGGCTGCATTATCAGTGCTTCAAAGGTCAGGAAGTTAATTAAGGAAGAACAAATAAACCATATTGAACATATAGTACCTATTTCGACATGGAAATTTTTAAATACTCTAGTAGGAAAGGAGATAGTGGAGAAAATAAGAATCAGCGATTCTCCACATTAATTATGATATGTATACAGCAGACGATATAATGCTCGCAAGAGAAGTACGAATTAAATATCAAGAGGACCTAGTGAAGCAATATAAAATTCCACTACTGGTTATTAGAGTTAATTATCCAGGGATTAACAAAAACAATTATTATTCACATGAAATAACTATGATTATGGACAAAATAATCTGTGAACTGTTTTCTTATTCTATTATTTTCAAAAAAATCATTACAACTGCAGAAGGCTTAATTGTAATCATGTGCATTAATAATGAAGCAAGAGCTATTAAATTAATTACACTTAATTTAGAAGATAACCACATTTTAGGGAGATGTGTAGACCTAGATGTATATGATGAAAAAGGTAAAAGTATTAGTAGAAGAGATTTTGGGTTAGAAATGAGAAAATGTTATATTTGTGACGATATAGCTCATATTTGCGTAAGAAGTAAAAAACATAGCATAGAAGAGGTTGAAGAATTTATTAAAAGAAGATTTTTAGAATATACGAAAAAGATCGTAGGTGTTATATGATTACTAAAATTATTTTTCTATGTATTGCTGGGTTTTTAGCGTCTTTTGTAGATTCAATTGCTGGTGGTGGTGGTTTAATAAGTATACCAGCCTTTATGCTTGCAGGCCTTCCTCCTCATATGGTTCTTGGTACTAACAAATTTAGTGCTACTGCTGGTTCTTTTACTAGTTCACTTAAATTCATAAAATCAGGTAAAGCTAATTTTAAACTTCTAAAATATCTTATTCCATTTACATTCATAGGTGCAATATTAGGTGTTAAAGCAGTATTAAATATAGACCAAAAGTTTCTAACCGGATTAGTATTAGTTCTTATAATGTTTATCGGAGTTTACACATTTTTTTCAAAATCTTTAGGACTCGAAGATAAATTTTATGGCCTTACTAAAAAATCTGTTATATACGGCATAATTCTGGCTCTATCTCTAGGCTTCTATGATGGTTTTTTCGGACCTGGAACTGGTTCTTTTCTAATTTTCGGATTAATAAGCATCTTTGGGTTCAACTTTGTATCATCATCTGCTAACGCTCGTATCCTAAACTTCATCAGCAATGTTACCGCATTGGTTTTATTTGCTCTAAATGGCAAAATAGATTATACGTTAGGAATACCAGTAGCTTTATTTATGATTATAGGGGCTAAAATGGGAACATCCGTTGCTTTAAATAAGGGTTCGAAACTTATAAAGCCTATTTTTGTAACAATGTCTTTAGCAGTTGCAGTTAAAATGTTTGTAGGTTTTTTAAAATAAATTTATATCTAAAAAGAACTAATTTTACACTTTATTATTAGAAACGCTCATAAAAAGACTTATTAGCTTATCTTAATCAGATAGGTTAATAAGTCTTTTTATGAACAATATCATATTTTTTCAATGGATTTCTAATCATTTCACTTTTCTATTTAACTTTGCCTATCATAAATATATTCCGACTTAAGCCCATATTAATTATATTATTAATTAATTTGTGTTAATGTATCACTGTGCAATACGCACAATGATTACACTGATCTTTATGTCTTACTAATATATTAAACTTAAGGCTTAATATGTTATATTGTTGATAGTTACTTATGGAGATGTTATATAAGAGAAATAAAACAGCTTCTAAATATAATTTACAGGGAGGCACTATTAATGAATAGTTTTATAAAAGATCCAAAAGATATAAAAAAATACAGTAGTAAACCTACAACTTTTTACGATGCTGAAACACTAGCAGTTTATTGGGAAACAAAACCTGAGATTATTGCGCGTATACTTCCAGCACCACTAAAACCTGCTAAAAGACCTTTGGTACAGGCTTTTGTAGCTAATTATCCTAAAACCAATTTTTGCCCAGCATACAAGGAAGCAGCTTTATTGGTACTAGCTGATTTTAATGGAGAACTTGGAACCTATTGCCTTGCAATGCCTATAAGTGATGGCATGGCTATGGGACTTGGAAGAGAAATTTATGGTTTTCCAAAAAAGATGGCAGACATTGAACTTAAGAAGGACGGAGACAGTGTTTACGGGAGTGTATCTAGAAATGGAATAAACTTCTTTAATATAAATGCAAATCTTGATGGTAAATTTAATGCTAAAGATGGACAAGAAATACTTAAAGATAATTTTGGAAATGGATTACCTGTATTCAACTTTAAATATTCTAAATCACCAGATGGAAATGGATTTGATTTAAACCCTCTACTTGTAGAGCAAGGGGTAACCGAGGATACTAAAGTTCATAAGACAGGTAACTTTGAAATGAATTTAAAAGACTCTCCACATGATCCATGGGCAGAATTAGAAGTTGTAAAGATGTTAGGTTGTGATTACACTGTAGGAACTAAGGTTCTGTTAAGAGGTTCAGTTTTGGCAGAAGTAGACCCAATGGGATTTTTACCTTACTCAGCTTCAAAATGGGATTGGTGGGAAGATACTCTAGTAAAATAATATAAAAAAGGAGGATTTTTGTTATGAATAATTTATTTGATTTAACAGGTAAAGTTGCAGTTGTAACAGGGGCTTCTAGTGGTATAGGTATGGAAATGGCTAAAGCTTTTGCCGCGCAAGGTGCAGATGTAGCAATAATTGCAAGAAGATATGATAGACTTGAAACTCTAGCTAAAGAAATTGAATCTATGGGTAGAAAATCGCTTGCTGTAAAGTGTGACGTTACAAAAGAAGAAGAAGTAAAGAGTGCTGTAACTGCTATTTTAGATAAATTCGGTAAAATAGATATACTACTTAATAATGCTGGAGTAGCTTCGTTAGGCTCAGTAGACAATTTAGAAGAAGCCGAGTGGGATAGAGTTATAGATACAAATGTAAAGAGTATCTTTTTAATGTCAAAACACGTTGTAAAACATATGAAAGAAAGAAAATACGGCAAAATTATTAACACAGCTTCAATCTGTGGATTAATTGGCAGTATAGGAAAATCTTCTCCGCTACATGCTTACAACGCTTCGAAGGGTGCAGTAATTAATTTAACAAGAGGTATGGGTGCAACATTTGCTCAATATGGTATAACTGTTAATGCAATTGGACCAAGCCTTTTCAAAACTGAAATGACTGAAAGATCATTAGGTAATGATAAATTTTTAAATATGTATAATTCAATATGTCCTGTTGGAAGGCCTGGAAACCCAGGCGAATTAAATGGCGCAGCTATTTACTTTGCTTCAGATGCTTCTAGTTATACAACAGGTCAAACCTTATTTGTTGATGGTGGATGGACATCAATTTAAAAATATATCTATATTAGATTAATGAGATGATTTCTGAATTAACAGAAATCATCTTTTTTAAATCCCATTTGTTCCAAGTAAATGTCGAAAATTAGTGTTTTATAAATATTATTGATGTACAATTAAACCATATACACATTATACTATCGATAATGTGATTGTGTGATGAGGTGAATATCATGAGTGTTAGCTTTAATAATATTAGCAAACAGTTTTTGAAAAATTCAATTAATATTCACTTAAATGGTGAATCTAACACTTTATTTAATGATGCAAAATTACTTTCTAGTAATCAGAGCATCTTTTTTAAAGATACAATCTATGTAGGAAACGCTTCCACTTTTGTAAAATTGCTAACTAACTTTAAAGGAAATACTTTTGTGTTAATTAATGATAATGAAATGTGTTGTTCGGATTTGACTGCCTATGGACTGAATATAATTGAACTAAAAAGTTCCGAGGATATATTTGAAATATTTAATAAAACAAGTGACTTGTTTAAAGAGGATACCATTGAAAATCAAAATACTTCTGTATTATTAAAATCAGCTTTTTCTGGAAAAGGAATTGATGGAATAATTGAGGTTGCAGCATCTTTATTAAATAATCCATTGATTTTCGTGGATTCCAACTATAAAGTACTTGCTCATTCAGATATTAAATACATTACAGACCCTCTATGGCTAGAAAATTTAAAAAATAGATACTGTACCTATGACTTTATAGCAGGAGCAAAAAAACTAAAAAGTGTACAAAAATCTATTAAAAAAGATCATGTATTTGAAGTAATGACTACTTCTAGTACTTGCCTCGCGCTTTTATCAAGAGTTGTTATTGATCGAAAGCATATTGGCACCATAATATTACTAGCATGCAGAAAATCTTATTCTTTAGCAGACAAGAATCTTCTATCGCTAACAAGTAAAATTTTTGGTGAGGAAATGAAAAAAAATAACTTCTATAGAAATGCTGATAATTTGGCTTATTCAGAATTGATCTACGATGTGCTTAATGACAAAATTAGTAGCAGTAAAGTATTAAAAGATCGTATAAAAAGCGCTAACATAATATTAAGTGAAAATCTTGCTTCATTTGCTATAGATATTTCAAAATACAAATTTATAAAAAAACATCATAACTATTTAAATGATAATTTGAGTTTATATTTTCCTATAAGCAACACTGTATATTATAAGGACTGCGTTATAATTATCTGTGATTATGATAAATTTAATGTGAATACACAGAAATTTGATGATTTTAAAATATTTTTAAAGGATAATGCACTGAAGGCTGGGATGAGTAAATGTTTTACAGACATTTTAGCATTTAAAAAATATTATAAGCAATGTTTAAGCGCATTAAAAATCGGAGAAGTTATTGAGCCTGAAAATTCATGTACTTTATATTCCGATATTCAATTTTATGATCTTATTTCTTTAACACGTAATCAAATTGATTACCGTGAATTCTACCATCCATCCCTAGTTAAACTTAAGCAATATGACAATAAAAACAACTCGGATTTGTTCAACACACTTTATATATATTTAAAAAATAATAAACATTTATTAAAATCTTCAAGCGAACTATTCATTCATAGAAATACAATGAGTTATAGAATTAAAAAAATTTTTCAATTAATAGATATAGATCTCTCTTGTAGTGAAACTGTTTTTAACCTTATGTTTTCATATAAAATTATAGCTTGTTTAAAATTATTATAAAAAAATTAGTATTATATACCTTTCCATTTCCTCCAACTTGCCGGAATTTCCGACAAGTTGGATTTTCATCTAATTCACTATTAGCAAAAATATTTTTTAAATGTTCAGCAACAGTTGAACGACCTTTTTCATAAATCGCCTGCCTTCTCTACTGCTCTAATAGTAATATTTTCAACAATAGACTTACTTATTTCATCATCAGGTGTCGTAGTTGTTGCTTTTGCGCTTGGTTTAAGTTGTAAAACAACACTAAAAACAGTCTTTTAACAGAAAACAAACATTTGCTTAATGTGGATTTAACAGTGTCTTATTATAATGTAATTGTAAGTTGATTAAGAGGAGGTTACAAATGAATATAACGGATCATCACGTTCATACAGAATTTTCAGGTGATTGTGATACACCGATGGAAGTTATAATTAATAAAGCTAAAGAACTTGGATTAAAAGAAGTAATGTTTACGGACCATATGGACTTTGATTATCCAAGTAAGGATATAAATTTTGAAGTAGATTATAAAAAGTACCTAAATGTTCTGGAAAAACTTAGGATTAAATATAAAGAGATGGATATTCTAATGGGAATTGAAGTGGGATATCAGCCAGGTTTAAATGAAAGTATAAATAAATTATTAAACTCCTATGATTTTGATTTTGTAATATGTTCAATACACGCTTGGAACGGATATCAAATTATAGTTACTGAAGATCATGGCATGAACTCAGATTGTAACCATGGTGGAATTGAAGATGACGAAAGACATGTTCCACTGTGGACCATCGGAGAACAATTTGTTGCGGCTGATTGTTATATTGAAATAGACCTGATAAGCAAACATTGAGTAGCAGATTCAGTGGTTCCTTACACAGGCGCGTGTATTGAAATATATATTTATTTTCTAGATAATTTTCTATTTAACATTATGGAAGAATTCTGAATAATAAGGAGATACATTAATTTTAATGATATCTGTGTTAATAACATGTCTATATTAACAAACTATTTTAAAACTTGTATAGAAATATTTTCTTTAAAGTATAACTTTATAACTTTGTCCAATTTGCTCTGAATACATTACATCCAAAAAGGATTTTAGAACCAGGTTCTTCAAATATTTTTTTTCCTAATTCATAATAAACACCCACAAGATAAAACATTTTATAAAAATCAACAATAGATTTACTTATTTTTTTTGAATTTGTATCAGGCTAATTAGATTCATCATGTCTATTTATATTTAATTATTCTTTAGGTGTGAATACAAAATAATATTATTAGTATTCTATATTTTAAAAGCAACACTCCTACACATTATAGAAATGTTGCTTAGAAATAATTTAAGCCAAATTAAGTACCATCATCATTAATTTTGATTATGAATCTTCTTACACTTTAACTACCAAGGTAGATTAGAATGTAACACATCATTAAATTCACCAATTAACTGTTCTTGATATTCCCCCTTGTAGTTTCCATTTACAAACTTATCAAAAGCTTCATTATAAAATTTTTGCCATGACACCTCTTCCTTGCCTGGTATTATTGGATAGTATAAAACCCTATTGTCCTTAGCTGCTTTTAAATCTCCAGGAGCATCCCCCACCATTAATACATGAAGATTATCATATTTTTTATTTTTTACATATCCAATACATGAAGTTTTAGTTCCCATTTCCTGTCCAGCTAACACCTTAACAAAAGAAGCAATACCATGTTCATTCCATTCCTTTTTCAACGCCTCAGCATTAGCAGAAGAAATTACAACTACATCAGCATATTTTTGTGCTTTTTCTAAACTTTTGTGAACACTTTCAAAAGGTAAACAATCTACCTTAGATTTTGAAATCTCCTCGTTAACTAACTTAGACCAAATAATAGCTTTTTCTAATGTAACATCACTATGCTCTTTTATCCTAGCCTCAAGTAAAACATTAGATAATTTATCACTTCTTTTGGTCCACTCACATAGAAATTTAATATCTGGAAGTTCGAATTTTTTATTTAATATTGTTTTGTTATCCTTTAATAACTCAAAGACTTTTACTAATGCTAAAAAACGATTTATTCCTCGCCATTGTGAGTAAAGATTAACATAGTTCCATTCCTGTATAACCTCTTCTGCAATACTTTCCAACTTCCATATTTTAATCATCTTTGGTCCAAAAATCTCTTTATGCTTGTATTCCATGGTATTTAAAGCACATCCATCAGAATCAACACACACTAAAAACTCTTTCTCTTTTTTCATCTCTTTTAACTTTAATGCTGAGTCCATTTTGTATACCATCCTCATCAATACTTTTGGAATCAAAGTTTAACTTACTTCCAAAACAAATTTTGAATACTAAAAAATACGCCTTTTCCAACCTAATAATTTGGCTATCCCCTCCACAAAAAAGTAATCACCATAAATCAATGAAACATTTATGCCAACATTACCTGGTTTATTGCTAGTAGCAGAAGTTAACATTCCTTCCTTTTCTGGATTATTAAAGTTTGAATAGTTTTCTGCAAGAGAAAATAATATCTTTTCTGCCCATTTCTTGTAAATCTGCCCTTCCGCTTGACTAAGACAAGCAGCGATTTCAAGAAATCCTGAAGCTGCACACGCAGCTGCAGAAGTATCTCTTGGTTCACCAATATTTGATGGTAATCTAAAATCCCAATATGCAATGTTATCTTCAGGCATACAAGAAATAAAATATTTTGCAACCTTAATTGATGCTTCTAAATACTTAATGTCACCTGTAGATTTATATGTGTTTGCCATACCATATATTGCCCATGCTTGTCCCCTGCTCCAGGATGAACCTGGTCCATATCCTTGACCTCCCTTTTCATCTACAACTTCACCAGTTTCAGGATTGAAACATACAATATGTTTTACTGAACCGTCATCTCTTATAAATTCTCTAATTACTGTATCTGCATGCGCTACCCCTATATGTTTAAATCTTGGATCTCCTGACTCATTAGAAGCCCAGAACAGTAAAGATAAATTCATACACGTGTCAATAATTGACCAACCAATTTTTTCATCCTGATTCCAAGCACGAATAAAATTTCCCGCAATATTAAATCTTCCTGCTAGAAAATTTGCTGCAAAAATCCCACGTCGCCTTGCATCCTTATTACCAGTTATCTTATATTTAATAACTGCTGTTGGTAAAAATTGAAATCCTACATCATGATGAAACCTATTTTCCCGCAGGTACAAAGTTTCTATTTTTTCATCAAAGTTCCATGCAGAATTTTTATATTTATCTTTTCCAGTTATTTCATACATAACCCAAAGTATTCCTGGCCAAAAGCCAGATGTCCACCAATCATAGCTATTATTATCATAAACACCATCTTTAGTCATATGACTGGCTTTAGCATTTAGCGAATGCATATTTGAATTAACTTTTTTTTCAATTGCCTCTAATATATCTTGTGTACTTAAACTTACCATATTCGTACCTCCCAAAACCATTCTTTTATATTCATTCACTAAGTTTATACTCAATAGGCCATTCGCCTTCAGGAACTACTTCACCAAATATTACTCCTGCAACAACCTCTATATTGTCTGGTGAGGTTGCAAAAGTTATAACTACTGAATCTGCTTCCTTTGGTATACTTAATACTTCATAAGGAGTATTGGTAACTAATACTACTTGTTTAGATTTATCACCTACGATCTCTTTTATAATATCATTATTGGCAAGTTTTCCTCGTATATAGAAATTAGTTACAATTATGATATTATAGTCTTTAATTCTTCTCCGAATGTTCTCTATATCCTGTTCATCAAAAGTATAATTTGTTTCTAAATATGATATGTTTTTCTTATACTTAGTACATTTTTTAAAAAGTATGCCCGGATACCAGCTAAAATTATTAGGTGTTTTATTTATTTGTTCTATAACCAATATTTTTTCATCTTTACGTATAGGCAACAATTTGTTTCTATCTCTTGCCACAAGAACAGATTTTCTTCCAACTAATTTTGATAAAGCAACTATTCTCTTTTCATTAATTATATCCTCAGGCCTTTCACCTGTTATTGTTTCATAATTAAATAACCCATACTCATATTTTACATTTAATACTCTATACACTTTTTTGTCTAATTCTTCTATACTGATTTTTCCATCTTTAATAAATTCTTTTATTTTATTAAAAGTTTCTTCAACAAGACTCCCCTCAGCTTTCATAAGTACAAGATCTGCTCCAGCTTCAAGTGATAATGCACAAGCATTTGCAACTCCATACTTTATAGCAATCGCTCCCATGGTCATACTGTCTGTAGCAATTACTCCATCAAATTTTAATTTCTCTCTTAGTAATCCAGTTATTATCTTCTTTGAAACTGTAGCAATATGCTCGCTATCAAATGCGGGAAATATACTATGTGCTATCATTATAGACGGCAATAAGCCTTTATTTATAAGTACTTTATAAGGTAATAATTCTCGTTTTAACATAGTCTCTCTATCCACATTTATAACCGGTACCTCAAAGTGTGCATCCACAGGTGAATCTCCTCTTCCTGGAAAATGTTTACCTGTTGCAATTAAACCCCCTTCCTTAAAACCCAAACAAGATTGCTCTGAGTATTCCACTACTTCTTCCACTCTATCAGAATAAGCTCTTGTATAAACTTCAGGATTTCTAGGATCTACATTAATATCAATAACCGGAGAATGTATCCAATTAAAGCCCACTGCTTTACTTTGCTTAGAAACTGCTAAAGCAACTTCATAAGCAAGTTTGCTATCACCTGTTGCTCTTATTCCCATCGGTTTTGTGAATATATTTACTCCACTAAAATTAAAATCTGAACTAGTTCCACCCTCTTGATCATATGAAAAATGAAGTGGTATTCCGTGAGGCCTATTCATAGCTAATTTCTGAAATTCGCAAAGTAGCTTTTTATATTCAGACGCATTTGTAGTTGGAGGCTCTATACCATTTTTAAAACCTTTTTCATCTACAACATTAACAACAGTTTCTCCAGATTTAGGATTTACATAACTTCCAAAAATTCTTGAAGTTGGAGAAAGCCTTAACCCACCACAATGATATTTAGTTATAAACTCGTATATATGTGGCATTGCTATAGTTCCACTAAAACCTAATGTTAATAATGCTCCGACCTTTTCATCCAATGTCATCTTAGAAACTAGATTTTTCACATATTTATTCTCACTCTTCATAATTTCCTCCTATATAAGTTCTTACAAGGGTACCCTTAAACCCTAGTATATAAAAATCATCCTTTAACCCCTCCAACAGTCAAACCAGAAATAAATTGCTTACTGGCAAATACATATACTATAAGCATTGGTACCAATGCTATAGAAGCTCCAGCTACCATTATGTTCCATTGAATTGCCGCACCATCAGCATATTTTAGGTTTACAACTCCTACTGTCAAGGTCATAAGATCTTTGTTCATTATTGAAAATATAGATGGCAATACATATGAATTCCAAGCGTCTCTAAACGCAAACAATCCAACAACCCCTAGTATAGGCCTGATTAAAGGAATTATTATTTGCCAATAAATTCTAAACGTACTGCAACCATCTATTTTTGCAGCTTCGTCAAGTTCCTTTGGAATTCCTCTTACGAATCTTTCAACTATAAATATATTCATACCCTGAGCTCCTATTTGGATTAGAATTATTGCCCATAGACTTTTATTTAATCCAATACCTACCATCATAATATATAATGGTTTATATACAATTGCTCCTAAAGTTATAAACATTGTAGATAAAAGAACTGCTTTAAAAATTTTTTTACCAAAGAATTTCTTCCTTGCAAGTATATATCCCGCCATTGAGGAAATTAATAAAGCACCCAATGTAACAAAGAAGCAAAAATAAAGACTGTTCCAAGTATATATTGCAAAATTAGCTTTTTTCCATGCATCAATATAATTTGTAAGCCTCCATACCTTTGGTATGATATTACCACCTATCATTAGTTCCATATTACTTTTAAATGACCCTAAAATAATATAAACAACAGGAAACAATGTAAATATAATCATAGAAATTATAAAAATCCATTTTAATATATTAAGTAATATCATCGTAAGAGATTTTACATTTTTATAATTTGAATTAATTTCCATATTAATTCCACCTTTCATTTAGCATTTCACCTCATTTTATTGTATGTCCTCACTTGATTTTCTAGAGTAATAGAGATACGCGCACGTTATTAAACCAACAATAATAGCTGATACAAATGCTGCTGTAGCACCATAACCATAATTAGTTCTAAAATCAGAACCATCAGACATAGGAAAAAATAGCTTATATACATAAAGAAACATAACATCTGTGGATCCATTTGGCCCTCCGCCAGTAAGAACCATAATACTTTCATATCCCTTAAGTGATACAGTTATCGCCATCATAATTATAATCTGCATAACCGGTCCAAGCATAGGAATGGTTATATACCAGGTTGTTTGCAACTTATTTGCACCATCAATCTCAGCACTTTCATATATTTCTTGCGGTATTGATTGAAGACCCGCAATAAAATAAATCATATAATTACCTATCGCTCCCCATACTGCTACTAAAATTACTGACAGCATAGCATACTTTTCACCTAGCCAATTAATAGGCTGGCTAACTATATGGAAGCTTATTAATATCTGGTTAAGTACACCGTTGTATGGATTCAATATGTAATAAAACATCATAGCCATAACAGCGGTACTGATAATTGTAGGCATAAAAATCATAGCTCTAACTACATCTTTTCCTTTTAATTTTTCATTTATAAGTAATGCAAGTAAAAAAGATATTGGAATAGTCAAAAGGATTTTCCCACCACCATAAATAAATGTATTCAAAACTGTTTTCCAGAAATAAGTATCTCTTGTGAAAATTCTAACAAAATTCCCCATACCTATAAACTTAGCTGGTGTAGACTCGTCAAATTCACAAAACATATACCTAAGAACCCATACTAATGGATATATAGAAAATACCAAAAGAAAAATAAAACTAGGTAGAATCATTCCATATGTCTGCAGTCTTTCTTTTAAATTTTCTTTCTTAGTGAAATTTAAAGACTTATTAGTATTATTTTTTCTTGTAACCTGCATGCCTCTTCCCCCTTTTTTAAAATTGTGCCTGGACTCTTATGTCTTTCCAGAGCCTGGCACATTTAATTTGTATTTAATATTTATTTACCAATTAGGGATGATGGATTAAAATTAGCTTTCTTGTAATCTTTTACTTTTCCTGATTTAATAGCTTGGTCTAGAGCATCGTTGTATTTTTTATTAAGAGGTCCTATTTCTTTATCAAAGGTTGTTCCTCCAGTAATAACATTTGCAAATATATCATTAAAAGGACTTCCTTCAATTTTAAGAGCTCTTACATTAGGTATTGGTGGATAAATAGCATCCTCTTTTGTAGGTAAGAAATCACTCATAGCCTTAATAGTTGATTTTTTTGACTTAGCCAATACTGATGGAACCATAACTACGCCTAAGCCCTTTTCATTGTAGCCCGTTTGTACTGCATCTGAGTAGAAAAATTTTATTGCATCCCAAACTTGATCTTTATGTGCTGACTTACTGCTCATAAACAACCATCTTAGTCCGCTTATATAAGCTGGTGCTTTTACATTTCCATCAATTGTAGGAACTGGAGCTGCTGCATAGTCAACTGTGGATTTAGGAGATAACGCATCATACCAAGATGGTTCCCATGCTCCTGACAAATACATTCCTATTTTTCCTTGTGCAAATTGTGTTCTCATTGGATCTACATCAAGCGATTCGAAACCTGGGAACATAGAACCATCTTTAGCCATAGTAGCAAATGCTTGTACTATAGGTTTATATGGAGAAAAATTGAATAACCCAGTTTTATAATCATAATTTCTGAACCCACTCATCTGACCAATTATATTAATTGATCTCTCAATAGATGTTTGAGTATTCTTCATATTAATTGCAAACCCATATGCTTTGTCTGCTTTTCCTACTTCTGTTATCTTCTTAGCATCTACAACCATTTCATTTACTGTTTTTGGAGGCGCAGCAATACCGGCTTTCTTAAATAAATCCTTATTATACATAAGTCTATAAGTTATGCCTGTATTAATTAGGCTGTAAATCTTTCCATCTACACCATTATCTCCTTCACTATATAACTTTGTTCCATAACGCGCCTTCATCGCCGGAGTTAAATATTTGTCTAATGGTTCAATTTGACCCTTTGGAACATAATAACTTGCTATATCTTGGCCTGTGAATATATCAGGTGCCTGGTTTGATTGAAAAGCTAAATCCAGTGCTTGCCTAAAATTATTGGAACTTTGAACAACATAATCAATTGTAACTCCTACCTTGTTTTCTTTATTGTACTTTGCTACCATAGCTTTCATATAGACAGAATCAGAATTTTGAAATGTCCACCATGTTAGTTTTACCGGTGTTACTGTAGCCTGGCCACTTTTTTTCACTGCTTGACCATTTGATGATCCACAACCTACAAGTAAAGTTGCTGTTATACTAAAAGCTATTGCTTGTGTTAGAAATCGTATACATTTACCCTTCATCTTAAAACCCCCCATTAATTATTTTCGATAACCCCAGTTTAATATATATAGTAAAATCAGACAATGCGAATATCTTCAAAAAAGGGAGAAAAACTTTAAAAGGTTATATACCCGCTTTTAAAGTTTTCTATATTTCTCAACATATTTCTTAGGTGTTAGTCCAGTACATTTCTTAAATATTTCACTAAAATACCTTCTATCTTTATAACCAACCTTTTCTGCTATCTCATAAACCTTGTTTCTCCCTGAAAGTAGGAGAAATTTCGCCTCCTCAATCCTTAACCGTGTTACCCTCTCAACAAAGTTTTCATTGTAATGTTCTTTTATTAGTGTTGATATATAGCTAGGGCTTATAAATATATGCTTCGATATATTATTTAAAGATATATCCATCATATAGTTTTCATTAATATAATCATTAATTAAATCTATATTTCTCTTCTCATTTTCTTTTTTTGAATTGAAAATGTAACTCGTTATTTCAATGATTGCTTTCTTTAATTTATCTTTAACTTCCCTTAATGTCTCAAGGTTATTTAATTTATTTACGTACTCCAACTCATCTCCTAAAATCTCTTTTATGCTTATTTCTTCTACCATAAGCTCTTTTGAAATTGAAAATATAAATTCACTTAGATAACTTTTTATTAGCTTTGGTAAATTGGGGTTTTTGTTACGTATCTCCTCAATAAAAGACTCAAAAATCTCCTCAACTCGCTCTACTGCTCCTATTTTCATGTACCTTATAAGATTCTCTAAGATTTTATGGGGGTATCTAAACGTTATATCACCAGTTACATCTATATCATTAATACTAATAATGCTATTTTTACCAATAGTAAATTTGTTTTCTACCGACTGCACAGCTTCCTTATAAGAAACCGAAATATCCTGAGGCCTCTCATACTGCCTCCCAATTCCAATAGAAACTGACAAATGCAGATATTGGTTTATTCTTTGCTTACACTTTTCAGCAATAGAAAAAATATTATTGTCCTTGTCATTCATTATAATAGCTATTGTGGACTTATTACTTTCAAATACAACATTCTTACAGAACCATCCAGTAGTTTCCTCTAGTATGTTTACAATACCGAACATTACCAAATCATAGTCTCCACCGTACTCTAAAGAATAAACCTTTTCATAATCATCAAGTGAAACAACCATCACTGTGAAATTTTCAACATCAAGGTCGACATCCAAGTAACTCAGTTTTTCCTTCATACCGATAATCTCATTTTCCACATCAGATACTAAATAAGTAAAGTACTTATCTTTAACCAAATGCAGATTTTCTTTAACTCTTTTACTTAGTTCTATATTTTCACTAAACCTCATTTCTCCAATTAATATCTCTTCTTTTGCTCTTAATACCGCTTCTGTTATGGTTTCAATGGTAGCAGGCTTTAACAAATATTCTTTCGCTCCCAGCCTCATAGCCTGTTGGGCGTACATAAATTCACCATATCCACTTAGCAATATTATTTTGACTGTCTCATCAAACTCTATAGCCTTTTGGGTCAATTGCAATCCATCCATAACTGGCATTTTTATATCTGTTATAATAATTTTTGGTTTAAACTTTTTCACTAATTTTAATGCTTCTAATCCATTTGATGCAGTACCTATAATCTCAACACCAATTTCTCTCCAGTTACCTAATTTTTCGATGCCTCTTACTATATCTTCCTTATCATCTACTACTATCATTCCATACATAACTATATTTCCTCCGCAGGTATTATTATTTCAACAGAAGTTTCTTTAAAAGGCTCACTTCTAAGATTAATGCTACATTCTTTTCCATAGTTTAACTTTAATCTCTGATATACATTTTTTAACGCATATCCCTCTGATTCAGTTACATTTTCTTGTAGAGATTTCCTAATAACATCAATATTCATTCCTCGACCATTATCCTTAACCACTAAGATAATATTATTTTCCTTCACATTCACATCTATAATTATATTTCCCTTATAGTCGATACCATTAAATCCATGAAGCAACGAATTTTCCACAAATGGCTGAAGGATAGTCTTTACGATATAGTATCTGGATATGTCCCCGTCTATATTAATTACATAATCAAATTTCCCCTTATACATGTTACTTTCTAAATATAAATAATTTCTTACATGTTCAATCTCGCTTTCAACTTGAATTTTATCCTGTCCCTTACTTAACCCAATTCTTAAGAGTTTAGACAATGAAATTATCATTTCACTTACCTCTTCATTTTCCCCTAACTTTGACTTCCAATATATTGAATCTAAAGTATTATAAAGAAAATGAGGATTTATTTGTGCTTGGAGGGCTTTTATTTCTGCTTTAGACTTTTGTTTTTGCTCTTCTTTAGTCTTTTCACGTTCAAGTCCAAGATCTTTTATTAGAGATTGTATCTCGTCTAACATTCCATTAAAACTTTCTCCAAGTTGTCCTATTTCATCTGAATAGATATTTTTAAATCTGGAATCTAATTCCCCACTCTGAACTTTTAAAATAGTATTCCTTAATCTATAAATGGGTTTTGTTATAGTTGATGCTACAAGTATTGACATCATTCCTGCAAAACTTATAGTAAATAACCCAATTAATAAAACTGTTATCTGCAAACTATTCACATCTTTAAGTAGTTCTGATTCTGGTTGAATCATTATGGTTTTCCATCCATTTATTGCTACAATAGCATAGTTTACATAAAGCTTTTGATTATTATATTTATACTTAAAATACCCGCTACTATTATTTAGTTTGTACAGAAAATTTTTATCTTTTAATAATGGTGCATAGTCCTTATCATCAACACACGTGACAACGCTTTCATCAGTATTAAGTAAAAATATACTTCCCTTATTATTTGAACTAATCTCTTCTAAGCTTGCTTTAAACGCATTTTCTTTTAAATTAAGTACCAGTACTGCCCTATCATACACTCCATCTATTGTTGTACTTAATACAACAGGAATTACGTCGGATTTGTTATCAAATATTACATCCTGACAACCAGATTGCCAGGAAATAACGTGATTTATTTGATAACCTTTATAGAGATTAGATTTAGTAAAATCAAATCCTGTTCTTACTGTGTTATTATTCTCATGAAATACTCCATTGGTAGTAAATAGAAAAATAGAATCCACAAATGTATCCTTTAACCTAGTTTGCTGAAATAGACTTTGCATGGTGGTTGATTCTATTGCATAGTTGTACTGTGGATTCCATAATATATTATTTAATGACAACTTAAAAGTTTGGTCTTGAAAAATACCTTGAGTTAAGTTAATTATTTTAGTAAGTTTTTCATCATAATACTTTACTAGCTGTACAGTTATCTCATGTGTTTCATTATAGCTTTTTTGTGACACTATATTCTTAGATTGTATGTACAGAAATATTAATGTGCTTGCTGTTGACACTGAAATCAATACTGTTGTAGCTAGAGCTATTTTATTCTTTAGTTTTAAATTTTTAAAACGTACAATACTCCTTTGTAAAAAAATTGATACAGTAGTCATTTCACACCTCACTCGTATAATAATGTTATTTTAATATTTTCATTATACTACCATATTTGCTTATTTACTAAAATTTGTTTTATACCACCTGATTATTTTAATACATTCACTTGAGTAAATTCTGTTATATATCATTATATATGATTTATTATATTCCTAAGTGGTAAGCTAATTTTCTTAGAGATAAATATAGTATACTATACAGTATAGGATTTGTGCTCGGTTGAGTCCATAATGCAATGAGGTTGGTATATATGGTAGAACCTATGAACGATGGTAGCTAACTCCCTAATCCACAAAAGATAAACGGCACCTAGTATGTTGATTTACACTTTATCTTAATAATGTTCAAGGTTAAAATTTAAAATAAAAGAGTAGCATCGCTACTCCAAGTGTCAAGCTTATTTAATTTATTATTCATCATAATTATATAGGATACATTGACAGCTATCACTGATAAAGCACATGCAAGCATTATCTTTTGGAACAACTGCATTATAAATATCAATAAAATGATTGACTTCATCACTTACTTTGAATATCATTTCCAAACACTTGAATTTCCGTCAATGCTGCAAAATCAATCTCTTCTTCTGCCTTTTTAAAATTCAATAGCTTCATCCATGTAATTACTTTTTTATCAAACTCAAAATACTGAGCATCATAAGACCTCACAGGTTCTACAATTTTATTACTTCCATCAGAAAATTCTACTCTTATAAAATTCCAGAAAGTATCATGTGGATAATCAGCTCTTAAATATAAAGCTATTTTATCCACTTGTACTTTTCTTCCAAAATCAATCTTGATTTGTGCATCTTCTCTTTGATCAGTTCCCCATGACTGATAAGGCCAGCTACCATGACTTTGCGTATCTACTCGTCCATCAATAACATTTCGAGCCGCGAAAACCGACTCGTTTCTAGTCTCCACATTTGCTATTGCATGTGGGTAGTAAGTTGTTTCTCCTCGCTTATCCATTACATTTTCAGCAAGGTCTCTATACGCATAAACTTCGTCTTTGTTAGCAATTCTCATACTAATATTGTGGTTTTTTCCTTTAAAAGTATTTTCAGAATATGGTTTCGCCTGTTCATCAAAAGGTATTAGAAACTCCAATGTGCTCCCAATTAAATATATTAAGGCCCCCTTTAATTTATCGTCTATCTTAATTACTAAATATTTATTATCGGATATATTTGTAAAATGAATTTTATCCCCTTCTTGATAACTTTCTTCATAAACAAGTGAAACTTCCTTATGTCCAGAAATTTTACTTATAATTACATTAGACTCATTTATAATCGCTATAGTTAGTTCATTTATATTGGTTTGATTCATAACTAAAAGCCTCCATTATTTTATTTAGTTTACTTCATAACACTAAATTTTATTTTTATATATTATTGTAATTATTATGGCAAATTTATTAATAATTTATATTGAAATATTTCCTTAAGAAAGAACTTTATAAATTTGAATTCATCTGTAAATGTTCTCATTTTTATTATTTAGGTGTAAGTCGTCTAAACATTTCTAATGTTATTTCACCTTGAACTTTTTCCCCATTAGTCCATCTTATTAAATCATCTATAATTATTTCTCCAAATTTACTTCTCCAATAGCTAGAAAATCCTCCTATGTGAGGTGTACAAAAAACATTCTTCAGCTTTAATAATTCATAATTTTGACTTAAAGGTTCCGTGTGGTATACATCAATAGCTGCAAAATATCTATTTTCACTTAAACTTTCAATTAAAGCTCTCTCCTCAATTATCGCTGCTCTCGAAGTATTTACAAGTAGTGCACCATCTTTTATAAGACTTAATTCTTTCTTTCCAAACATACCCTTTGTCGAATCTGTTAGTGTATTATGCAAAGATATAATTTGACTTTCTTTTAGAAGTTTTTCCAAATTTACAAGTTTAACACCAAGGGCATCTGCTTCTTCATTATTACAATGTTTTGAATATAAAAGTATCTCCACATCATAAGGCTTAAGCAATCTTATAACTTCTTTTGAAATACAACCATATCCAATTAACCCTATTGTTTGTTTATATAATCCCATTACTATACCTTCACTACTTTTACCCCAAATCCCTCTCTTTAAATTTAAGTTAAAACCATTATGATTCCATGCACCCGCCATCATTAATCCTACAGTGTGCTCTGCTGTCGACCTTGCCAAAACATTATTAGCGTTGACTACAACAATCTTTTTTTGAAATATGTCCTCATCCATAATAGGTACTACAGTGCCAGCTGCATGTCCAATAAACTTTAAATTAACAGCTTCATTAAGAACCTCTGATGTGAATTTAGGAGAGTGCCATGAAGTTATACACGCGTCATATTGTGGAATAGCATTTTTGAGCTCTTCTACACTATATATTTTCCCCTCCTCTATCCAATGAACTTCTGATATAGCATATAATTTTTCTAATGCTTCAGTACTAAAAAGTATTCTTTTTAGACTAATATCTGATATCGTTATAAGTGTTTTCAAAATAATGCACCTCCAAAATATATATACTAATAACCCGATCTACAAATTTTACTCCTGCTTCTGCAAAGGCTTCTTCACACCATAGATTCTAATTTACTGGGTTATACGCATAAGCTTATTGCTCTATAATTTTTACTCCAGTAGAATAACTTTGAATTACCTTTAACCATCTGTCAAGTTAAAAAGTCCTCATTATCATAATATAAAGTGATAATAAGTAAAATGGTTTTTATGCTTTATTTAAAAAAATCTTCTCTTTGTGTTGTAAACACGTCTATATGGTTGATTCCTCTAGTGCTAAAACTCCATGTAATATATTGGGTTTAATGTAATAAGTATCGCCATGTTTTACTGTTTCCTTTCTCCCATCAATATTTAACTTAAAACTTCCCTTTGTAATTTAACTGATTTGTTCATTTTTATGTAAATGAATTTCTACAACTGCATCTTTAGCAAATGTTACCTCTACCATCATTATATTATTATTAACATATGCAAGTAACTTACGAGACACACCCTTGCCAAGCCCATCAACTTTAACATCATTATTTTTAACTATAATATTTTTCTCCCCTATAATGTAGTTGTAAGCATTGATAATAAATCAGTCATAATAACTACCAACTATACAACTAATATCTTATCTAATATTCGCAACTCATAATTTAATTTTAGTTAACCTTATCTTAATTGTGATTATTGTCAATTACCAATATTGGATACTAGTAACCAGTTAATCCACAATGATATAATATCTCCTGAATAGAGAAGATAGATGTTTC
>NZ_CALEVF010000047.1 GCF_937920395.1 uncultured Clostridium sp.
TAACGGCTTAAAAGTTAGGCGGTTCAATGATTGCAGAATTGCGCAATCGGCTAAAGGTTAAATATATAAGGAGGAATATCATGAATGTTAGAAAAATTATTTCAGAAATGACTATTGAGGAGAAAGCAGGTTTATGTTCAGGACGTGATTTTTGGCACACAAAGGCGATAGAGAGACTGGGAGTTCCTGAAGTTATGGTAAGTGACGGGCCTCATGGACTTCGTAAACAGGATCAAAATGCAGATAATCTAGGTATAAATGATAGTATTAAGGCAGTGTGTTTCCCTGCGGCTTGTGCAATGGCTGCATCTTTTGATAGGAAACTTATTTATGAAATGGGAGAAGCAATAGGCAATGAATGCCAGCACGAGAATGTAAGCACGATTTTAGGACCTGCGGTAAATATAAAACGTTCACCATTATGCGGTAGAAATTTTGAATATTTCTCTGAAGATCCATATTTGGCAACCGAAATTGCTACAAACCATATTAAAGGTGTACAAAGCAAAAATGTAGGGACAAGCATGAAACATTTTTTGGCTAATAACCAAGAACATAGAAGGATGAGTGCAAGTTCTGAAATTGATGAAAGGACGCTTAGGGAAATCTATCTTGCCGCATTTGAAGGTGCAGTAAAAAATGCAAAACCGTGGACTATAATGTGCTCTTATAATGCAATAAATGGAACACTTGCCTCAGAAAACAAAAAATATCTTACAGATATATTAAGAGGTGAATGGGGTTTTGATGGTTATGTTATGAGTGACTGGGGAGCGGTTAATGATAGAGTTAAAGGAATAGAAGCAGGACTTGATCTCGAGATGCCTGGGTCCAACGGTGTAAACGATGACAGAATTGTAAAGGCAGTAAAAGAGGGAAGATTAGACGAGAAAATAGTAGATCAGGCAGTGGAAAGAATTTTAAATGTAGTGGGTCGATATATTAAAAACCGAAAACTAGATACTAAGTGGGATATGGAAGTTCATCACGAACTTGCTAGAAAGATTGAAGGGGAATGTATGGTGCTCCTTAAAAATGAAGGCATTTTACCTCTTTTGAGCGGTAGTAGAACAGCATTTATCGGGGAGTTTGCAGATAAACCAAGATATCAGGGGGGAGGAAGTTCCCATGTTAACTCCTTTAAAATAGTAAGTGCACTGAAGGCTTCAAAAGGCAGGGCAGATGTCATATATGCACAGGGGTATAACAATAATGAGGACGTAATTGATGAAGAGATGATAAGCAAGGCTTGTGAGGTGGCAAAGAGTTCAGAGAGCGCTGTTATATTTGCTGGACTTCCTGATTCCTTCGAATCTGAAGGATATGACAGAATCCATATGTCCATGCCTAACTGCCAGAATGAACTTATTAAGAGAATTGTCAAAGTACAACCCAATACGGTAGTTGTGCTTCATAATGGTTCTCCAGTTGAAATGCCTTGGGCGGAGGATGTTAAAGGAATACTAGAGGCTTATCTTGGTGGCCAGGCTGTAGGGGAAGCGTGCATAGACGTACTATTTGGAGATGTAAACCCAAGTGGTAAATTACCTGAAACATTCCCGAGAAAACTTCAAGATAATCCATCTTACTTATATTATGGAGGAGAAGGAGATAAGTCAGAATATAGGGAAGGCGTATTTGTAGGGTATAGGTATTATGATAAAAAAGATATGGATGTTTTATTCCCATTTGGGCATGGCCTTAGTTATACCACATTTAATTATTCAAATTTGTTGTTAAGTTCAAAAAAAATAAAGGACACCGGTAGTATTACAATCACTGTGGATGTTACAAACAGTGGAGATAGAATGGGTAAAGAGATTGTACAGTTATATGTAGGTGCAAAAGAGTCTAAAATTATAAGACCTTTGAGAGAACTGCGTGGGTTTGAAAAGGTAAGTTTAAATCAGGGAGAGACTAAAACTGTAACATTTGTTTTATCTAAACGCGCTTTTTCATATTATAATACACAAATTCACGATTGGTATGTTGAGACTGGAGATTATCAAGTTCTTATTGGAAAATCATCGAGAGATATTGTATTAAGTGATACGGTTCATGTAGAAGCTTCAAAAGAATTACCTTTTAAATTAACTGTGAATACTACCTTTGGTGATTTGCTTGAAAGACCAGAAGCCGTAAAGGAATTAAAATCACTCATAGACATAGTAAAAACATCCATGGAAGAGATGGGAAAAGGAAAAGATGAAGAAAAATCAGATGCAATAAGTGATGATATGGGCAATGCTATGCTAAAATATATGCCTATACGTGGAATCCTAAGTTTTGGAGAAGGTAGTATAACATATGATGAAATTACTAAGATAATAGATGATACAAATAAGAAGTTATATGAAAAATAACATAAAAAAATATCATCCTCGTAGCAAGGCGATGAATGGAGGAAAATATGATTATTCAAAAATTAAATGATGGCTTTAAGATGAAAACTATGGGTGATGAAGAATTTATGAATGCTTCTGTACCAGGTTCAGTTTATAATGATTTAATTGAAAATCATAAAATGGACGACCCATATTACCGTGACAATGAGATAAAAGCTTTAAAGCTTATGGAGCAGGATTATGAATATAAAAGGAGCTTTAATACATCAAAGAGTATGCTAAGTTGCGAAGAGGTTATGTTGCATTTTGATGGACTAGATACCCTTGCAGATATTTATCTTAACGGTAAACATATTGCATATGTTAATAATATGCATAGAACATGGGAGTTTGAAGTAAAGAAACACATTAAAGAAGAAAATGAATTAAAAATAGTATTTCATTCCCCAACTAAATTTATAAAAGAAGCAGATAAAAAACAACATATTGGAGGCTCTGATGATGCTATGAGAGGATTTCCTCAGCTTAGAAAAGCTCATTGTATGTTTGGATGGGATTGGGGCCCAAGGCTTCCTGATATGGGAATTTGGAGAAATGTTTCTCTTTTGGGAATAAGTAAAGCAAGGATAGATAGTGTCTACATTAGCCAAGATCATAAAGATGGTGAGGTAACACTTGGTTTTCAGGTGGACATGGCACGGACTGAAGGCAAAACTGGTTTAAGATTTAATGATGATGGAAATAAAGCAATAAGACGTGGTTACTCCTACAGGGTTATTATTACAGACCCTGATGGGAAAGAGCTAGTTTATAACGATTCACCGGTCAAGATCGTACTTGATAATCCAAAGATTTGGTGGCCTAATGGATATGGAGATCAGCCATTATATAGGATAAAAGTAGTGTTAATGCATAGCTCTGAAAACCTGGATATTTGGGATAGGAGAATTGGACTTCGAACTATGACTATGAACATAACGCCAGATGAGTATGGTGAGAGTTTTGCCCATGAAGTAAATGGTATAAAAATATTCGCAATGGGTGCAGATTATATACCAGAAGATAATATATTAGGTAGGGTCACACCAGATAGAACATATAATCTTTTGAAACAGTGTAAGGATGCACATTTTAATGTAATACGAGTATGGGGTGGAGGTAATTATCCCTATGATGAATTTTGGGATGCCTGCGATGAATTAGGACTTATTGTATGGCAGGATTTCATGTTTGCATGTGCAAATTATGATCTCACAGAAGAATTTGAAGAAAACATTATTGCGGAATTTAAAGATAATATTAAGAGAATTAGAAGTCATCCATCACTTGCCCTTTGGTGTGGAAATAATGAGATGGAAATGTTTGTAGCTGATGGTAATTGGGATCTTACGCCAAAACTTAAGAGTGATTATATAAAAATTTTCGAATATATTATTCCTAAGGTATTAAAAGAAAATGATCCTCAAACATTTTATTGGCCAGCAAGCCCATCATCGGGAGGTGGATTTGATAATCCAAATGATGAAAATAGAGGTGATGTGCATTATTGGGATGTATGGCATGGAAGTAAGCCATTTACAGAATACAGAAAGTTTTTCTTTCGTTATGTTTCTGAATTTGGATTTCAGTCATTTCCTGCACTTAAAACTGTAGAGACATTTACAAAACCTGAAGACCATAATATATTTTCCTATGTTATGGAAAAACATCAGAGAAATAATGGAGCTAACAGTAAGATAATGAGTTATATGGGTGCCACATACTTATATCCTAATGATTTTGATAAGTTAATCTATGCATCACAACTACTTCAAGCAGATGCCATTCGTTATGGAGTGGAACATTTTCGTAGAAATAGGGGAAGATGCATGGGGACTATTTACTGGCAATTAAATGACTGTTGGCCGGTTGCGTCTTGGTCATCCATAGATTACTGTGGCAGATGGAAGGCTTTACATTATTATGCTAAGAGATTTTTTTCACCGCTTATGATTTCATGTAAAGAAGAAGGAACATTAACTCAGGATACAAATGTTAATGCTGAGCCTTATGAAGTGAAAAAATCTATTCAGCTGTGCATAGCAAATGAATCTTTGAGTAATGAAAAGGTTACAGTAAGATGGGCACTTCGTAATAACAAAGCAGAAATAAAAAAAGAAGGAGAATATGAAGTAATAGCTGAAAAATTATCAAGTAAGTGGCTTGATATCGTAAGTATGAAGGAAGCATCTCTTTATGAAGACTATGTAAGTTATGAGATGTTAAAAAGTGGTAAGAGAGTATCTCGGGGAACTGTAATATTCTGCGCTGCGAAACACTTTAAATTTATTGATCCAAAATTAATCTATAAAATAGATGGAGATGAAATTATAGTTTCAGCTAAAAGTTATGCAAAAAGTGTAGAGATAATAAATGAAAATGATGACATGCTTCTTGAGGATAATTATTTTGATATGAATGGAGACGAAAGAAGGATTAAGATATTAAACGGTATACCACAAGGGATAAAACTTAGAAGTGTTTATGATATCAGATAAGAAGGTGAAAAAATGGATTTAAAAGAAAGCGAGAAGCTTGTAAATGCAGATCTAGAAGGATTGGTATACAGCGGAAGAATTGATTTTACAAATCCTCTTGCGCCAATATTTATATTCCCGGCAAGTTCGGTTTCAATGTTATTTACAGGTTGTAATCTCAAAATATTAGTAAAAAACAACCATAGTTATTATGATAACTATATAGGATATATATTAGACGGTGTGCAAAAAAAGGTTCTTTTATCAAATGATGACAGTTTGCAGGAAATAACACTGGCAAATGATTTAACCTGTGATAAATCCCATGAATTAGAACTTTTTAAAAGACAAGATGCTTGCCATGAATTCACCTTTTATGGGTTTATTGTGTCTGAAGATAGTAAGATATTAATTCCTCATAAAAAGCCTAGAAAATGTATAGAATTCTATGGAGACTCAACAGTTGCTGGAGAGTTTATTGAGGCAAAGGATCATGAAGGTAACCTAAAACATAATGGGGAATATTCAAATGCTTGGAATTCTTATGCTATGATAACATCTAGAAATATGAAGGCACAGGTTAGTATCATAGCACAAGAAGGCATATCTCTTCTTGATCATAGTGGCTACTTCCATGCACCAGAGTGTATTGGAATGGAAAACATATATAATAAACTTCATTTTAATCCAGATATAGGGGAAATTGTTAAGTGGGATTTTAGAGGATATACACCACAAATTGTGGTAATTGATATTGGACAAAATGATGCAGTTCCAGTGGATTATATGAAAGAAGATGAAAAGAGTGATAAGGCAAAGATATGGAGTGAGCATTACAAAAAATTTGTTCTAAATATACGAAAACATTATCCAAATGCTTTTATAATACTTACTACCACAATTATGAATCATCATTCTTCATGGGATCGTGCAATTGGTCGTATTTGCCTTAATATTAATGATTCAAAAATAATTCACTTTCTTTATTCCTTAAATGGACGAGGAACGCCTCAGTACATTAAAGGAGCAGATGCTGAGCAGATGGCTTTTGAACTTAGTATATTTTTTAAAAGTTTTGGACCAGAAATTTGGTGACTAATCATATAAATATCAATATAATATGTAATATATTCTAAATATTTCTTCTAAAACGTTTACAAAAGTAGTATAATAAATATGTACAATAAAATACTCAATATAAAACTATATTTTAAAGGGGGTTTTTTAAATGAATAATCGCTGGAAAAAAGTCTGTTCTTTATTGACAATAACAACAATGGTCGCAACAATGGCTATGGGATGTGGAACAAAAACAACTACTAAAACAGCTCCAAAAGTAGCAGCCACAAAAACTACTGATAAGAGTTCTACTGCAAGAAATGAAACAGTTTACTTTAATGGACAACAATGGGGAGCAATCAATGATTGGAATCCGCTATCTAGTAACTCAAATAATGCTATGGGTATTGGACAGAAGGATTCTGCTAGGACGTTAATATATGAAACATTGTATATGTATAATATGTTAGACGGCAAAATGTATCCACTTCTTGCAGATGGGGATGCAGTATGGAATAGTGCTCGTACAATACTTACAGTTAAAATGAATAAAGATGCAAAATGGAGTGATGGGACAGCAGTTACTGCAAACGATGTAGCATATACATTTGATACAAATGTTAAATATGAGAGTGCTGCCGGTTCAGATTATAAAACTTATATAAAAAGTGTAGTAGCAAAAGATGCTTCTACAGTTGTATTTACTGCACAATTAAATAGCGCAGGGGTTGCTGTAAATCCATTAAAGGTTACAGAATATCTTCCAAAGCAATATGTAATGCAAAAATCATATTTACAGAAAGTTGAAGCCAGAGACAAAAATGACGCTACCAAGATTAAAACAGATAAGATGAGTGATTTAGTTGCATCTGGTCCATATAAACCTTTTATAGCAAATGACCAAAAAGTTGTATTTAAAAGAGATGATAATTATTGGGGAAAGGTAGCTTCTTTATGGGGTAAACTTCCAGTTCCTAAATATATTGCTCATAATATATTCAAAGATAATGCTGCCGGAGACACTGCATTTAAGACTGGTCAAGTTGATGTTTCGCAGCAGTTCATAAGTAATGTACAAAGTATGATGTCAGGCGGAAAAATATCGACATATTTACCTGAATCACCATATTATTTAGCAGCTACAATGCCAACAGCATATTTTAACATAAAGAAACCAGGACTAGATCAAGTTGCAGTTCGTAAAGCAATTGCCTTGGCAGTCGATTATGATCAAATCATAAAAACGGCTATGAGTGGTTATTCTCCATCATTTAAAGAGGTACCACGTTCTTTAATGAGTCCAGTAGCTACAGAACAAGCATTAATAGATAAGCCTGCATTAAAGAGTGTTCAGTGGAGTGGAAATGACATTGCAGCAGCAAAAAAACTTTTAGATGCCGCAGGTATTAAAGATACAAATGGTGACGGAATTAGAGAATACAAGGGTAAAAAACTTTCATTTAAGGCTGAATGTCCACAAGGGTGGTCTGATTGGAATGCATCTCTTGAAATTGTTGCAGCAGCTGGTAAGAAAATCGGTATTGATATTACCACATATTTCCCAGATGCCAACACATTTTATGATGATTTAGGAAATAAGAATTTTGATATAGCTATGTATAGCCCATCAGCAGCAGGCATCTCCAATCCATGGACACGTGCTTTTGGAATATTATCAAGTTCTTATAATAAAATGAAAACTCAGATGATTGGTAACTTTGGCGGATATGCAAATGCAAGAGCTGATCAATTATTAGAATTAATTCCTCATGAGACAAATCAAGCTAAACTTAAAACTTATTATACAGAATTATCAAAGATTTATTTAACAGATGTACCATCTTTCTCATTAATGTATAGACCAGAAGTATTTTATACAGTTAATGAAACTATATGGACAAATTATCCAGAACAGGGTGTAAAGTCTGACAAAGGCATTGCAATACCTCCATATGATTTAACAGATGGTTATGGTATAGCAGGACTTTATACAATTAAACTAGTAACTAAGTAATAATTGGGAATATAACTAAAATCTTTGCAGAATATGTTTAAATAACTAGCCATGTATTTTAGGTAATTAGTGAAAATCATGGCTAGTTTTTATCTTAAATCATATTACTAGTGTGAGGTGATGATGTATTGAAAGGTTATAAGAAATATTATTCAAATAAGATTATATGGTATTTATTGACTCTTATAGTAGCAGTATTTTTAAACTTTATATTGCCTCGGCTTATGCCAGGTAATCCAGTATCAGCGATTGCTCTAAGAGCAACAAAGGGCATGACAAATCAGACAGCTATACAAAAAATTTATGAAGATTATGCTAAAACATTTGGAATAAATCAACCGATGTATATACAGTTTTTTGAATTTGTTAAGAACTTATTTCAAGGTAATTTAGGTGTTTCTTTCACATATTATCCAAGGACTGTATCAGATATATTGTCAAAATCCGTATGGTGGACAATATGTTTACAGTTACCAGCTATTTTAGTTGGATGGATTTTAGGTAATGTTTTAGGCGCAATAGCAGCATATGCAAGGGGTGTATGGGATAAAGGTGTACTTCCAGCTTTCTTATTTTTAAGTAATATGCCAGCATTTGGAATGGCTATTTTATTACAATTTATATTTGGAGTTTATTTAAAATGGTTTCCCACTGCACTTGGATATGGATATGATTTAAATCCGAATTTCAGCCTTAATTTTATAGGATCAGTTATTTATCATTATCAGCTTCCCTTTTGGTCCATTGTACTCATTACAATAGGTGGACAGGCAATTGGTATGCGATCTATGTCAATTTATGAACTTAATGAAGATTATGTTAAATACAGCCGTTTTTTAGGCATTAAGGATTCAAAAATTATAAAATATGTTTTTAGAAATTCAATGCTTCCTCAGATTACAGGGCTCGCATTATCGCTTGGAACTATGGTGGGTGGTGCATTAGTTTCAGAGATTATTTTCAGTTATCCGGGTATTGGAACTACTTTACTTGCAGCTATAACTGGAAGAGATTATCCACTTATTTCAGGGTGTACATTAATTATTACAATTATGGTGCTTGTTGCAAACCTGGTTGTTGAGATACTTTATGGGTTTATTGATCCAAGAGTTAAGGCAGCACAGCAGGACTAATATAGGAGGTGTTTTTATGAAAGATATGATAAAACAAGTATTTCATTCCTCTAAGTTTGTTGTTGGGTTTGTTATTTTTATGATTATGTTTTTTATGATTATATTTTACCCTTTGTTTATAAAAACAGATCCACTTGATATGGTAGGTGGGTTGTTCTATAAACCAGGTACATATATAGCTGTAAAAGATGTGTTACAGACTGATGACTATACATTGAAAATAAATTCAGCTTCAGTACAACTTAAAGCTATATCAACTACAGATAGACAAAGTATGGCTGACTGGCTTATTAAATTTGGTAATGTAAAGAAATCTGAAGTAGATGTAAAGGATGTGGCAACTCTTGTTAAGTTATGGCAGAGTAATTATAACTCTAAAGCCATCCAAACAGGATTGCTTACAGCTGAGAAGATGAATTATGTGAGGTTAAATATTAAGATAAACAAACTAATTAGTAATAGCGATGTATACATAGCATCGAAAAATAGTAGTGGAGTATTAGAGGCAACTAACCCCATTGATTCACAGACTTATGTTAACTCCAAGGATATTGTAAATAAAAGAAGCTTTATTTTGGGAACTGATAACTTTGGGCGTGATGTATTTACAGAACTTGTGTCAGCTACGGGTACATCTTTAAAGATTGGCCTGGTTGCAGGAACTATAGCTACGCTTATTGGACTCGTGTTAGGACTTTTGGCAGGGTATGTTGGGGGAGTTTTAGATGATTTCATTATGTTTGCTACAAACATATTTACAGTTATTCCTTCTTTTATTCTTTTGGTATTAATATCATTTAGCGTAGGTCAAAGTGCAAGAGGGGTTATGCTGACAGCAGCGATTATTGGGTTCACGTCATGGCCATGGACCACAAGATCCGTACGTTCTCAGGTTATATCCCTAAGGAATCGTAATCATGTTAGTCTTTCAAAATTATCTGGTCATAGCTTACCTAGAATTGTTTTGACAGATATTCTGCCATATGTGGCTTCTTATGTAGTTATGGCATTTATACTTCAGATATCTTCTGGAATTCTTGCTGAGGCACAATTGTCTATGATAGGTCTTGGACCAGCTACTACTAAAGTTTCTACACTTGGTCTAATGCTTAACTGGGCAATGGCATATAAAGCACCCCTTGCAGGAGCGTGGTGGGCTTTTCTACCAGTTATATTATCAATTACTTTAATATCATTTTCACTTAATTTGATGAATACAGGACTTGATCAGGTATTCAATCCACAGTTAAGAGATTAAGGAGGCATCTATGGGAAAAATAATGTTGGAGGTAAACAAATTAAATACAAAATATGTAACAAGGCAACGAGAAGGTGTTTACGCAGTTAATGATGTCTCCTTAAAAATAGAAGAAGGTAAATCGCTAGGAATAGCAGGTGAATCTGGATGTGGCAAGTCAACACTGGCACTTAGCATGATGGGATATTATTTTGCACCACTTCATTATATAAGTGGAGATATAATCATAGATGGGAAAAATATTTCCGGTATGAAACCAGATGATGTTCGTAGAAATATTTTGGGAAAGGAAATTTCATATATACCACAAGCAGCTATGAATGCATTAAATCCTACACAAAAAATTATAAGTTTAATACAAGATGTTGTTCATGCACACAACCCAAAGGCAACGGCTAAGGATATCCATGATCTTGCTAAAGAAAGATTTGAATTATTGGGGTTGCCCCCTGAAGTACTACAAAAGCATGCAGTTGAATTATCAGGTGGCATGAAACAACGTACAGTTATTGCAATTTCAACCATTCTTTCACCAAAGGTGCTCATTGCCGATGAACCTTCATCAGCGCTTGATGTTACTTCTCAGAAGATGGTTATTAAGATGCTTAGAAACCTTATGGAAAAAGGGTTAATAAAATCTATGGTATTTATTACACATGAACTTCCCCTTCTTTATAATGTAACCAATGATATTATGGTTATGTATGCGGGACAGATTATAGAAAAAGGAACTGCCAAAGAAATGATATTTGATTCTATGCATCCTTATTCAAGGGGGCTCATGGGATCAATCATAGTACCTGAGGCTGGAATTCGAGATAAAAAACTTTCTGTTATTCCTGGTACTCCTCCAAATTTAAAGAATCCTCCTAAAGGTTGTAGGTTTGCAGAACGTTGTAAATATGTAAAACCTGAATGCTACGTTCAGAGTATTTCTCCAAAGATATTTGGTGATGACAGGATGTATTGCTGTGTTTATTCAATTGAGCAGCTTAAGGAGGTTTATGCAGATGAATAAGGAAAAATTGGTTCCATGCTTAAGTGGAAGAGGTATTACTAAGATTTTTGGAACTACTAAAATAAATACTGTCGCAGTGGATCATATAGATTTCGATTTTTACAAGGGAGAGGTTGTATCCATTGTAGGTGAAAGCGGAAGCGGCAAGACTACTTTGGCTCAGATGATATTAGGGCTCATTAGTGTAACCGATGGTGAAATAGGTTTTGAAGGTGCGAGGCGAGATCTATCTTCTCATAAAAAGAAAAAGGAATATTGGAGGGGAATACAAGCTGTATTTCAGGATCCGTTTGCTTCTTTTAATATGTTTTATAAGGTAGATGCCGTACTTTTGGATTGCATAAACATGAGAGGGGGAAAACATCTGCCAAAGGAAAAGAAGATAGAACTTATAACAGAGGCTTGTAGATTTGTAAATTTAAAATTTGCGGAACTTACAAATAAATATCCATTTGAGTTATCAGGAGGACAGATGCAGCGGCTTATGATTGCAAGAATTTTTCTGTTGAAACCCAAAATTTTAATTGCAGATGAACCTACATCAATGGTGGATGCATGTTCAAGAGCAACAATATTGGATATGCTTCTAAAATTAAGAGATGAAAATAGTATGACGATTATATTTATTACCCATGATATTGGGCTTGCATATTATGTTTCTGACAGTGTATATATTATGGAACATGGCAAATTTGTAGAACATGGAAGTGCAGATGAGGTTATATTAAATCCTCAAGAGAAATATACTAAGCGACTAATTAGTGATGTACCTAAGATTTATGAAAAATGGGATTTATCAACTGTTGGATAAAAAACAACTTAAAAAGTACTCAGTATGAAGTCAGTTTTAGGCGGTTAAAATATTAATAAAAACTGTATTGGATTATTCTAATACAGTTTTTTGTTTTTAAGATGGGTATCAATAGAGAAATATAAAAGAAAATGACGTAAAAAAGGTTTATACTAAGGTTGTAATGTGTATTTGGTAGGTATACAATGAAAGTATACGAGTTAAGTATAGTTTATAAGAATACGTTTACAAAATAATTGACTAAATTTATATTTTGATTTTGAAGATTTACAAAGCGATATTAATAAAACCGTATTAATTAAAGGGAGGTATTATATATGCTTTTTAAGACTATGGAGCAACATGAAAATTTAAGGCTGAAAATTAGAGAGTTTGCCGAGGAGGAGGTTAAACCTATTGCATTTATGTTAGATCAGGAAAACAAATTTCCGGATGAGGTTATTAATAAATTAGCTGATATGGGGATGATGGGGATTCCATATCCAAAAGAGTACGGCGGAGCGGGTCTTGATGTAATGAGTTACGCAATTGCTGTTGAGGAATTATCAAGAGTGGATGGTGGGACAGGTGTAATTCTATCCGCGCATACATCACTAGGTTCTTATCCAATTTCAGCTTTTGGATCAGATGAGCAGAAACAAAAATACTTAGTTCCACTAGCGAAGGGAGAAAAACTTGGTGCATTCGGCCTCACTGAGGAAAATGCGGGTAGTGATGCAGGAGGTACGGAGACTACTGCAGTACTTGAAGGCGATTATTATCTTTTAAATGGTGAAAAAATATTTATAACGAATGGTAGTAAGGCTGATATTTATATTGTTTTTGCTATCACGACGCCAGATATAGGTATTCGTGGCATGAGTGCTTTTATTGTGGAGAAAGGTAGTGAAGGTTTTACCTTCGGTAAACATTATGACAAAATGGGTATTCGTTCCTCTGTCACTTCAGAACTGATATTTAGCGGCGTGAAAGTACCAAAGAAAAATCTTTTAGGTAAAGAGGGTGATGGTTTTAAAATCGCTATGTCAACGTTGGATGGTGGACGTATTGGTATTGCAGCTCAGGCCCTAGGCATTGCACAAGGTGCTTATGAGAACGCGCTTGAATACTCAAAAGAAAGAATCCAATTTGGCAAACCTATATGTCAACAACAGATTATCTCTTTTAAGTTGGCAGATATGGCAACAAAGCTTCGTGCAGCTAGATTACTTATTTACAGTGCAGCAGAGCTTAAACAAAATCATGAGAATTATAGTATGGAAGCTGCTATGGCTAAACAATATGCCTCTGACGTTTGCCTTGAAATTGTAAATGATGCACTTCAAATATTCGGTGGCAATGGCTATTTGAAAGGGATGGAAGTTGAGCGTGCTTATAGGGATGCAAAAATTTGCACAATATATGAAGGAACTAATGAGATTCAACGTGTCGTTATTGCTGCTCATATCATAGGTAAGATACCCAAAAATGAAAAAACAGGTAAAGCTACTAAGCGTGGACCTGCTACAGGTTACCGTAAAAAAGTAATTTTTAGCGATGGAACAGCTAGTGAAAAAGTAGATGCACTAGTGGGAGCTCTTAAGGCCGATAAATATGATTTTACAGTTGGAATTCCAATGGACACTCCTATAACTAAGGCTGAAAGAGTAGTTAGCGTAGGTCTAGGCATTGGTGAAAAGAAAAATATGAAGCTTATAGAAGAACTGGCAGTTCAAGCAGGGGCAGCCATAGGATCGTCTCGTCCAGTAGCTGAAACCCTTAAATATTTACCACTAAATCGTTATGTAGGTATGTCTGGTCAAAAGTTCAAAGGAAATCTTTACATTGCTTGCGGTATTTCAGGTGCTGGTCAGCATTTAAAAGGTATAAAGGATGCTAGTACAATTGTAGCTATAAATATTGATCCTAATGCGAAAATTTTTAAGAATTCAGATTATGGTATTGTTGGAGATATAATGGAAATAGTACCACTTCTAACGGCTGCTTTAGATAATGGGCAGGCAAAGAAAGATGCTCCACCAATGGTGAAGATGAAGTCCATAACTCCTAGAAAAATCATATCAAGTTGGAAACATTATGTATGTAATGGATGCGGTTATGAATACGATCCTGGTATGGGTGATCCAGAAGGAGAAGTAGATCCAGGTACTCTTTTTGAAAATATACCGAAAGAGTGGACTTGCCCTGCTTGTGGTGAAGAAAAAGATATGTTTATAGAAGTCTAATTACTATAATAATTAAATATAATAATGTGTTTTTAGTGTAAAGGAGGATTATATGTATTGTGTTAGAAATATAACTGAGGATCTTTATTGGGTTGGTGGAAGTGATCGACGTCTTGCTCTTTTTGAAAATATTCATCCCATTCCAAGAGGCGTTTCTTATAACTCTTATTTACTAATAGATAAGAAGACAGTACTTTTTGATACAGTTGATTGGTCAATTTGTCGTCAGTTCATTGAGAATATTAAGGAAGTTCTAGGTAGTAAATCCTTAGATTATCTGGTAATTAACCATATGGAACCAGATCATGCAGCGTGCATTGAAGAAATTATTCTCCGTTATCCTAATGTAAAAATTGTATGCAACCACAAAGCTTTCTTGTTCATGCATCAGTTCGGTTTCCATATAGCTGACAATGTAATAGAGGTTAGTGAAGGAGATACAATGACATTTGGAAAACATATAGTTACATTTGTGGCTGCACCAATGGTACATTGGCCAGAAGCTATGGTGACATTTGATACTACAAATGGTGTATTATTTTCTGCTGATGCTTTTGGTTCTTTTGGCTCCTTAGATGGCAAGCTTTTTAATGACGAAGTTAACTTTGACCGTGATTGGATTGACGATGCTCGAAGGTATTATACAAATATTGTAGGTAAATATGGTCCTCATGTTCAAGACCTTTTAAGAAAGGCTGGAACTATTGACATCAAAATTATCTGTCCACTACATGGACCAGTATGGCGTAATAATTTGGGATATTTTTTAGATAAATATGATAAATGGAGTAGGTATGAACCTGAGGAAAAAGGGGTAATGATCGTTTATGGAACAATGTATGGCAATACGGAGGCGGCGGCAAATGACTTAGCAACAAGGCTCGTGGAAAGGGGAATGACGAATGTTGTAATGTATGACGTTTCAAAAACTCATGTATCATATTTGATTTCTGAGACATTCAAATATAGTCATGTGGTTCTTGCCTGCGTAACTTATAACTTGAAAATTTATCCGCCAATGCTTTCTTATATAATGGATATGAATGCATTAAATCTTCAAAAACGGACTTTCGCTCTTATAGAAAATGGTTCATGGGCTCCTCAATCTGGTAAATTGATGCGTGAACTTTTGGGCGAGATGAAAGAAATGACTATTTTAGACAATGAGATGTTAATAAACTCTAGTATGAAAGAAGAAGACGGGGATTTAATGGATACCCTTGCAGGTAACATTATTGACTCAATGAAGTAATTCTAGGAAAACATAATTTTGGGACCTGTTCATAGATAAAATTTTTGTGAGCAGGTTCATTTTAGTGTATATGGTAACACTTTGTTTTTATTACCTTTTGTTGACAAGGAAGAATAAAGGTCTTAAAGTATAAAGTATACCCAATGGGTATACTTAGGGAGATATAATATGAAAATAACACAAGAGGCAGATTATGGTCTTAGAGTAGTAATTTATTTATGTAAATTAGGTTACGGTGAAAAGGCGGAATCAAAAGTAATTTCAGAAAAAGAGGGTATACCACTAAGATTTCTATTAAAACTTTTAAGGAAGCTAATACAAGCAGATATTATAAGATCTTATAGGGGAGTAAAGGGAGGATATGCTATAAATAAATTGCCAGAGCAAATAAATTTAAGAGAGGTTATTGAGGCAATAGATGGTCCAATATGTGTTAATAGATGTGTAATCCAGCCAAGCTTTTGTAATTCCAATAAAAGTGCTGTATGCGTTGTGCATAGAGCTATGACAAAAGTACAAAAAAGTTTAAATGCAGAACTAGAAAGTATAAATTTCAAACAATTAGTGGACGGAGAAATATGAAGATATTTATCTATTTTATGCAAAGAATATAAATATACAATGCAATCTATTACTGTTTATTTAAGGGATTAATAAAAACGATTTAGTAAACTAGTTTACTAAATCGTTTTTTTATGTTAATATAAGAGTATAAAATTATTTAAATATGAGGTTAGATATGACGAATACTAGTAAGATTACGATTAGAGAAATTGCAAATTTGGCAGGTACTTCCAAAACCACCGTTTCTTTTTATTTAAATGGTAAAACGGAGAAGATGTCTGAAAAAACAAGACAAAGAATAGCTGAGATAATAAAGGAAACAAATTATAAACCTAGTATTGCTGCTAGAAGTCTAAATTCAAAAAGTTCTAAGCTACTGGGTATAATGATTGGAGATATTACTAATACATTTTCAAATCAAATTGTTAAAGGAATCGAAGATATAGCAAGCAAAAATGGTTATCAACTTATTGTAGCAAATAGTAATTATGATTATGTAAGAGAAGAAAATCTTATAGATAGAATGTTAGCTATGGGTGTTGATGGGTTTATTGTCCAACCTACAATTCAATTTAAAGAAATCTCTAAAAAAGCGAAAAAACCAATGGTTTTCTTTGATAGTAATGTATATGATTATAAAACAAAATGGGTAAAAACAAATAATTATGATGCCACTTATGAAGCAACACTTGCTTGTGTAAATAATGGATATAAAAAATTTCTTTTGATCACAGCAGATCCAAGTTTATTGAGTACTAGGATTGAAAGAACTTCCGGATACATTGATGTTTTGTTAGATCATAATTTAGGTTATGAAAAATTAATTGTTGAAGATGACGATGAAAGTAATCCTAAAAAGATACTGGATTTCCTTGTTAAACATATTAATGAAAAAGAAAAGGAATTAATTTTTGTTCCAAATTGCTGGGCTTTACCAATGGTATTTATTGCACTAAAAGATTTTTATCATTTAATGCCGAATTTAGGTCTTATGGGATTCGATAACACTGAGTGGACTAATTTTGCGGCTCCAAGTATAACAACTATTGTGCAACCTGCTTTTAAGGAAGGACAACAAGCAGCGAGTATCTTAATTGATCAAATTGAAAGTAAAAATGAAGAAAATGGTCAACAAGTACTAAATTGCATTGTAAATTGGAATGAATCTACATTGTAATATACAAATAGTATTTTTAAAATTTATTAAAATAACAGAAAATTTTAAAGAAACATATAAATAATATATATTTCTTTAATATATATAAATATTATAAATTCGAGGAGGAATATTTTATGAATATAATTAAAAAATTTTCATTAGAAGGTAAAGTTGCATTAGTTACTGGTGCATCATATGGCATTGGATTTGCCATTGCAAAGTCTTATAGTCAAGCAGGAGCAAAGATAGTGTTTAATGATATTAATCAAGAACTTGTTGATAAGGGAATAAAAGCTTATGAAGTAGAAGGTATAAAAGCACGTGGATATGTATGCGATGTTACAGATGAACAGATGGTAAATGAATTAGTTAAAAAAATTGAAAAAGAAGTTGGAGTAATTGATATTCTTGTAAATAATGCAGGTATAATTAAGCGTGTTGCAATGATTGACATGAAGGCTGAAGATTTTAGAAAGGTTATAGATGTAGATCTAAATGCACCATTTATAGTATCCAAAGCTGTAATACCATCAATGATTAAAAAGGGACATGGTAAAATAATAAATATATGTTCAATGATGAGTGAGCTTGGACGAGAAACTGTTTCAGCTTATGCAGCTGCAAAAGGTGGACTTAAGATGTTAACTAAAAATATAGCAGCTGAATATGGCGAATACAACATTCAATGTAATGGAATTGGACCCGGATATATAGCAACACCTCAAACTGCACCACTAAGAACTGAGGGACATCCTTTTAATAATTTTATCATATCAAAAACTCCAGCTGCACGTTGGGGAACAACAGAAGATTTAGTAGGACCAGCTGTATTCCTTGCATCTGACGCATCAGATTTTGTCAATGGTCATGTGTTATATGTAGATGGTGGAATACTCGCTAGTCTTGGAAAACAACCAGAATAAGATGTTGTTTACATTATCTACAATAGGAGGAGTTTAAATGAAAATAGCTTTAATTAATGAGAATAGTCAAGCATCGAAAAATGGAATAATATACGAGACATTACAAAAAGTAGTGTTGCCAAAAGGCCATGAAGTATTTAATTATGGAATGTACAGTTCTGATGATGATGCACAATTAACATATGTTCAAAATGGTATTTTAGCAGCCATATTATTAAATTCAGGAGCAGCTGATTATGTAATAACTGGATGTGGTACTGGAGAAGGAGCAATGCTCGCATGTAATTCATTCCCAGGAGTAATATGTGGACATGTAGAAGATCCTTCAGATGCATATATGTTTGCACAAATTAACGATGGAAATGCAATAGCAATGCCTTTTGCAAAAGGATTTGGATGGGGGGCAGAATTAAATTTGGAAGACATATTCGGGAGATTATTCCAAGGAGAAAGCGGCACGGGATATCCAAAGGAAAGAGTTATTCCAGAACAAAGAAATAAAAAGATCTTAGATGAAGTTAAAAAAGTAACATATAAAGATATGACAACAATTTTAAAAGATATAGATCAAGATCTTTTAAAGGGTGCTATAAGCGGAGCAAAATTCAAAGAATATTTCTTTGCCAATTGTAAATGTGAAGAAATGAAAGAAATAATTAAAAATATATTAGAAAAATAATATATACTTAAATATAGAAGAACTAGAATCAGGTTTTCTTAATCTGGTTCTTTTTTATATTTAGGGAAAAACAGTATTATTAGCCACAAGCATGGGTAAAATTAAGTGCTATAAAGCAAAAATAAAGCAAAAATAAATGAGGATATTACATTAGGATAAGGTGGGTGAGCAATGAATGAAAAAGCGGTTTTAGGCAAAAGCATTAGCTATTATCAGCGATTAGGCATCAATAAAAAACCCGCAATATGGGAAGATGGAATGAGAAGCACTGGGTGTAGAGGTACATATGAATGGTGGTATTTTGATGCTGAGTACTCAGATGGCACTAAAATAGTTGTTATATTTTATACGAAAAATGGATTTGATGTAAGAGGTCTTGCAAATCCAACAGCATCACTTGAGATAACTTATCAAAATGGTAAAAAGATATTAAAACACATTTCTGAGGGAAAGGGGCAAAAGATTCGTGCTTCAAAGGAGGTATGTGATGTATCAATTGGTCAAAACAGTATTAAATATTCAAAAGGTAATTATTTAATACATTTTATAGATGGCGATGTTGAATATAATTGCACAATGAAACCTAAATTGCCAATGTGGCGCCCGGGAACAGGACATTGGTATTATGGAGAAAAACAGGAATATTATTTTGCGTGGATTGTTGCACAACCATCTGCAGATATTAGTGCGACTTTAAATGTCAAAGGAAAAATTTTTGAGTTAAAGGGTAAGGGATATCATGACCACAACTGGGGTAACATACATATGAGAAAACTCATGAATCACTGGTATTGGTGTCGTGCAAACATTGGACCTTATACAATCATAGCGTGTGATATTATTACGGAAAAAAAATATGACTATACTAGATTACCAGTAATAATGATAGCCAAAGATGGGATTATATTAGAGGATAATGAAGAAAAAACAGTAATTAAAAGATTAAATACTGAATATCACCCAATAACTAAAAAATTTATTGACAACAATTTGATGTTTATACATGAAGGGGATAATGAAATCAAATACCAAGTAGAATTTAAAAGAGAATATGATATTTTAGCTTTCAATATGATTGATAGATGGGGTATTGCTCCAATAAGAAATGCTATCGCTAAAGCTTTGGGGATCAATCCTACTTATATAAGATGTATTGGTGAAGTCAATCTAACGGTTGAACAAAATGGAAAAATAGATGTTTTTCAAAAGGAAGGATTATGGGAGCAGATGTTTTTCGACAGCAATAAAGATGCTATTATAAAAAATATAAAACCATCGATTAATTAATAAATTAGTTGATGGTTTGTGAAATAATGTAAAAGGAGTTATACTATAAATAATTGTGTATTGCACTAATTTAATAAAAATTTAATATTTAGATAAGAAAGTTTTAATAGTTACAGCGTAAAATATAAATTATTAGATTTCAGTCTAGAATTATAAATATGTAGGAGGTTATCATGAAAAAGAAAATTATTATTGGGGTAGTAATAGTAGCAATTATAGGTATTATTGGAGGGCTTAGGGTTTCTTCAAAAAATAGAAAAGAAGTTACGACTGTAAAAACTTCAAAGGTTGTAATGGGTGATGTGAAAATGTACTTATCCACAACAGCTACAATAAAATCTAAAAATGAAAAAGATTATTCGGTATCTGCGGCAACAAAAATTTCAAATGTTAAAGTTAGTGTTGGTGATAAAGTTAAAAAAGGTGATATTATATTAATTTATGATATAGCTGATTTGAACAATCAAGTTCAATCTGCTCAAATCAATTATGACAATGCTATATCTCAAAAAAAAGATGCTGTGAATAATAATGATGATGCAAAGGATACTATAGCAAATACAGCTGATACTCCTTCAAATACAGCAACGATTAGTACTGCTAAAGCAAGTGTATTGTCAGATGAAAAGATAAAACAGCTTGATAATGCTATTAAATCTACAGAAACAACTCTTGATTCAACAAAAATAAAATTATCGCAAAACTCGGATATTACATCTGATATTGATGGAGTAGTAACAGAAGTTAATGTTATAAGTGGTCAAACTGGAGCCCAGGGAACTGCTATAGTTATTCAGGACATATTAAATTTAAAGGGTGTTGTTAAAGTAGGTAAATATGATGCAGCTAAAGTGGCTCTCGGACAAGCATCAACAATTTTAAGCAATGGCAAGAGTTATAAAGCCAAGGTGTCAAAAATTTATCCAACGGCAACAATTAATACAACTGCTGCAGGTGGAGATACAACTTTAATAGTAGAACTTGATGTATTAGAACAGGCGCCGCAGTTAAAAGTAAACTTTGATTCAGATGCTGACATATTGCTTAAACAGGTAATGAATGTTGTGAAGGTACCTGCGGAGGCGATCTTAACTAACAAAGATGGATCAACATATTTATTTGTCATTAGTGATGGAAAAGCAGTTCAAAAAACTGTAAAAGTTGGACTTCAATCAGATACTGATATGGAAATCCTAAATGGTGTAAAAGTAGGTGAGAGTGTAATATTAAATCCAGGTAGCACCATTACAAATGGAGTATTGGTTAAAGATGCTACGAATGTAGGAGGAAAATAATGATAGAAGTAAAAGAGGTAGTAAAAAGGTACGTAACTGGAGATATTGATTTTACTGCACTTAAATCGGTAAGCCTTAAAATTGAGAAAGGTGAATTCACTGCAATAATGGGACCTTCAGGTTCTGGAAAATCAACTTTTATGAATATTTTAGGATGTTTGGACAGAATGGATACTGGTACATATTTTTTAAATGATCAGAATGTTTCAAATCTCGAGGATAACCAACTTGCACTAATAAGAAATAAAGAGATAGGATTTGTATTTCAAGCATTTAATTTACTACCAAGAATAACAGTACTTGAAAACGTGATGCTTCCAATGCTTTATGCAGGAGTGCCAGCAAAAGAACGAAAGGACAGGGCTCTTAGTGCACTTGAAAAGGTTGGGCTTACCGACAGAATTAAACATAGACCTAATGAAATATCTGGAGGACAAAAACAAAGAGTCGCGATTGCAAGAGCGATGGTTAACAATCCTGCAGTAATTATGGCAGACGAACCAACAGGTAACCTAGATACAAAGTCATCAATTGAGATTATGAAAATATTTCAAAATTTAAATGCTGAGGGGGCTACCATTTTAATGGTTACACATGAAGATGATATAGCAAAATGTGCGAAAAGAATTGTAAGATTCCTAGATGGAGAAATAGTAGATGACTACCCTGTTTCAGGAAGAACAATATTATAAATAATATATGAAACGTAAATATTTTAAACATAAAATGGAGGGTAGTTATGAATATTTTAGAGAGTCTTAAAATGGCTATATCCAGTATTTTATCAAATAAGATGAGATCTTTCCTCACAATGCTAGGAATTATAATAGGTATAAGCTCAGTAATTACTATTATTGCGCTAGGTAATGGAGGAAAAAATTATATTGGAGAAGAATTTGCTAAAATGGGATCAAATACAGTTACTATAAATGTGGATCCATCAAAAGTTGAGCAAACAAGCGATTATTTCACACTTGCTGATGTAAAGCAAATAAAAGATAGAGTAGATACTGCTAAGTACATTTCTCCAACCGTATCTAAGAAAGGCACAGCAAGGACTGATACAAAGACTAGCACAGCAAATGTTACTGGTGTTAATACAGATTATTCATTGATTAGCAATGTAGAAATTGTATATGGAAGATTCCTAAATGAAAGAGAAGTAGAGGAAGGTAAAGCGGTTGCAGTAATCGATCAAACCTCAGCTATATCTTTATTTGGTATTGATGATGCAGTTGGTAAATCATTTAAATTAGGACCAGTAGGTTCTAGTAAAAGTGCAACTGTTGTTGGTGTTTCAAAAGCAAGTAGTATGTTTGGAGGTAGTCGTAGTGGTCCACCAAGTAGAAATGGTGACAGCACACCAACACTTGTAACAGTACCAATTACATTTCTCCAAACATTATTTCCATTAGATTTTAATATATCCACGCTTACTATGACATCTACCTCACAAGCAAATTCAGTGCAAACTGGAAATGAGGCATTAAAAATTCTTCAGTCTAAACATGATAATAAAGCAATAGATCTTTATAAGGCGACTAATTCAGCTAGTATGCTTGAATCAATCAATCAAGTATTGGGAATTTTCACAACATTCCTTAGTTCAGTAGCTGCAATATCACTTTTAGTTGGTGGCATTGGAGTTATGAATATAATGCTGGTTTCTGTAACTGAGAGGACAAGAGAAATCGGTATCAGAAAAGCAATAGGGGCAACGACTAATGCAATATTGTTTCAATTTTTGACTGAGTCCGTAATATTGTCAGTTATAGGAGGAATTATAGGTATGACGCTTGGAATAGTCGCAGCTCAAATAATAGGATCGTTTGCTGGCATTACTCCTAGTGTTTCAATTATTGTTATATTAGAAACAATTTTGTTCTCATCAGCAGTTGGTATATTTTTCGGAATCTATCCTGCAAGAAAAGCTGCAAAATTAAATCCTATAGATGCTTTGCGTTATGAATAGAATTTAGGGGAGGGGTCCTTTTGTCAATAAGAATAAGAATTATAGTTTCATATATGGCAATGCTCATAATCCCCATAATTTTGTCTTTAATTGCATTGCCGGTTGTTGGAAGCTTTTATGTGAAAAGCATTGATAAGGCATATGACATAAAATATAATGGGAACCCTCTTCAAAGTGGTATATTTAAAAGTAATCCATTAAAAGATTTGTTTGGTAAAAATTCATTAATACTTATAGGTATAGAAAAAGATATAGAAATAAATCCAAATATATTGGAAGATGCTCATTATTTATCAAACCTTGATAACAAATTGAAATTGACACATAGTGGGATAGTAATAAGAAAAAAAGGAGTTATAACCTATTCTACAAATTTTATAAATAAATCTGAGATTAACAAAAGTCTTCCAAAATTCGGTTTTACTCAAGAAGAGAGACGGCATCCTAACCTTATCCTAAATAATCTGGTACTCTCTAAGCAACATGATTTTTATTTTGAAGATAAAAGTCCAGGGAGTGTTTTTATAATGACAGATGCTGGAGCGATGTTAACAATTAGTAAGAGCTTTTTATTATTGTATATTATTATAGTTATATTGATAATGATATTAATTAATGCAATCATTACGTATTGGGTTTCTAAAAAAATCGTGAGGCCTCTAATAGCATTGAAAGACGCTTCTAGTAAAATAAAAGATGGATATATGGATTTTGAAGTTAAGTCTAATGCAAATGATGAAATTGGAGAACTTTGCAAAGAATTCGAAGATATGAGGTGTAGACTCAAAGAGTCAGTTGAAATACAGCTACAGTATGAAGATAATAGAAAAGAACTAATCGCAAATATTTCACATGACTTAAAAACTCCAGTAACCGCAATCAAGGGTTATGTGGAAGGAATTAAAGATGGTGTAGCAGATACACCAGAGAAAATGGACAAATATCTTAATATTATTTATAAGAAAGCAAGCAGTATTGATAAATTGATAGATGAATTATTTGTAATTTCAAAGCTTGATTTAAATAAAATGACTTTTGACTTTGAAAGAGTTGACATAAAAAGCTATTTAAGTGACAGTATGGAAGAGTTAAAGTTTGACCTTGAAAAAAGCAATGTTGAGATACAATTAATTGATACTATTGAAGATAAAACATTAATACAAGCTGATCGTGAAAAACTTAGAAGAGTAATATTAAATATAGTTCAAAATTCTGTAAACTATATGGATAAAGAAAGTGGAAAAATATTAATAACAATAAAAGATTTTGGTGGTTTTGTGAGATTTGAGATTAATGACAATGGACGAGGAATATCACAAGATGCTCTTCCGTATATATTTGACAGATTTTATAGAGCTGACCCATCAAGAAATTCACGAACTGGGGGAAGTGGACTGGGACTTGCTATTGCCAAAAGGATTGTTATTGGTCATGGTGGAGAAATATGGTCAAAGAGTACAGTTGGAATCGGAACTAGTATATTCTTTATAATTAAGAAATGTGATGTAAGAAGGCCGGTGGTAAAATGAAAAAAGTGTTGATTATAGAGGATGAAATTACTATTGCAGAGTTAGAGCGGGATTACCTTGAGATAAATGATTTTTCAGTTGATATTGAGATTGATGGAGAAAAAGGACTTAAGTCTGCATTGAATAAAAATTATAATCTTATAATACTCGATGTTATGCTTCCTAAAGTTGATGGTTTTGAAATTTGCAGGCAAATAAGAAATGTGAAGGATGTTCCTATACTTATGGTTTCTGCAAAAAAAGAGGATATTGATAAAATAAGAGGGCTTGGACTAGGCGCGGATGATTATATAACAAAACCATTTAGCCCTGGAGAACTCGTTGCAAGGGTAAAGGCTCATATATCGAGATATGAAAGATTGATTGGCAAAAATAAAGATCAAAGCGAAATCATTGAGATAAGGGGACTTAGTATATACAGTAATTCTAGGCGTGTATATGTGAATGGAGTGGAAGTAATACTTACAGCAAAAGAATTTGATATTTTAACAATTTTAGCTCTTAATCCAAACAAGGTATTTTCAAAGGATAATATTTTTAATAAAGTATGGGGAGTAGACTCATTTGGAGATGTGGGGACGGTCACAGTACACATTAGAAAGTTAAGAGAAAAAATTGAGAGTGATCCATCAAACCCTAAATATATTGAAACAATATGGGGTGTTGGGTATAGGTTTGAACAGTAATAAACAACAATTGAAAAATACATTATTATTGTCTTAAGACGGAAATTATGATAAAATTTACTTATTGTAATTTTAAAAATTGGCGTAATATATTAAGCCGTTTTTAGTGTCCTAGGGGGAATATAACGTATGATTAAGAAAGAGAAAGAACCAACGTATATTATAGAATCTAAAAAAAGGTGTTTTGAATTAGGTATGGACCCAAATGAACCTACTAGGTCACCAAAAAATATTTTAACAGAATCAAAGCTTTTAGAAAAAAAAGAAGATTACAGGGATATTTTAGAGGTTGTAAAATTTTTTAGTCAAAAAATAATAAAATCACTTGAAGGTACGCCTATATTAATAGGAATATCAGATGAAAAAGGTTATTTGCTAGAGACTTTAGGAGACAAAACAATAAAATCAACCATGACTTTACTTGGAATTAAGGCTGGAGCTCAATTTAATGAAGAGGATATGGGTACGAACGTTGTTAGTTTAACGCTAAAACAAGATCACCCCGTACAATTAATAGGGACTAATCATTTTCATGTCTCTTTACATAACAGCGCTTGTTATGGAGTGCCATTTCATTATCTAGATGATAATAATTTGCTCGGAAGTATATGTATTATGACAGCTACTATACTTCATAACCCGTTTTTTTTATTAACGTTAACTATTGTAGTTGACGCAATTGAACGTGAATTATTACTTAGGAAACAAAATGTTAAACTTGAAAAAATGAATAAAATGATGAGTAGTAGAAATGAATTTTTAGATAGACTTATATATAATCTACAATTGCCTGTAATTAGATTAAAATGTCCAGAGTTGCTTGTAATAGAAATAAACCAAAAGGCAATTGATATTGTAAAGATATTTAAACCAGAAATTATATCATCCTCTCAAATGAAAGGAAATAAGATTTCAGATATAAGTTCAAATATTTTTGATGATGAATATTTCAAAAAAATCAATGAAGTAATAAAATGTAGAAAAGTAAATTATATTAGCAATAAAACCTATACAGTAAATAGAAACGATATGCATTGTAACATTATATTGGAGCCTTTGTTCGAAATAAATGGAAGAATTAAAGAAATAATGGTAATTATAATTGATATAACAACTGAAATACAATCTAATAAAATACTGGAAAGAACATTAAAATCTCAGGAAGAGTTTTCAGCAAATATATCTCATGAACTTAAAACTCCCCTCAATATAATATATTCAACGATACAGTTGTTTGATATGTATTGTAAGAGTGGATCATTAGATGAAAAAAAAGATTCTATTTTAAAATATATTAATTCAATGAGGCAAAACTGCTATAGGTTATCAAAAGTAATCAATAATATAGTAGATTTATCAAAAATTGAAACAGGATTGTTTGAACTTAAATTATCCAATACTAACATAGTGGAAATTGTAGAGGAAATATTGAATTTAATTACTTCGTACACTAATGCAATGGGATTAAGTATAATTTTTGATACAAATATAGAGGAAAAAATTATTGCTTGTGACCCAGAAAAAATACAGAGAATAATATTAAACCTTATATCGAATTCGATTAAATTTTCAGATGTAGGAAATAAAATATATGTTAACATTAAAGATAAAAATGAACTTATTGAAATATCGGTAAGAGACAATGGTGTAGGTATTAAGCATAATGAATTAGAGACGATATTTAACAGATTCAAGTAGGTAGATAAATCACTTTCTAGAAATGCAGAAGGGACAGGGATAGGACTAAGTTTAGTAAGAGCCATTGTTGAAATGCATAAGGGAAGAGTATATGCACAAAGTGAGTTTGGTAAAGGAAGTAAGTTTATTGTAGAACTTCCTACTACAAAAATTTTGCAAGAAGGTATATCCACTGTTTCTACTTTCCGAAGTAAAACAGAGGATTTGCAAGTTGAACTTTCAGATATATTTTAATAATAGGTATTTCTTATGTTCAAAAGGAGCGATAAATTACAAATAATAATAAAGTAAATTTAACACAAAAAATAACGGTACTCTTAAAATTAAGAATACCGCTAATCCAAATAACATATTCTAAAGAAATTTATTTTTATTTAGGTGGCATAACAGTTGCAACACCTTTGAGAACAACAACACCATCTTGATTAGTACATGTTGTACTTAGTTTCATAATATTTTTTTCATCGTATTTTTCTACAACTTCAACTTCAGCCTTAATTGTATCACCAAATCTAACTGGTGCTGTAAATCTGAGTTCTTGACCTAGATAAATAGTACCTGGTCCAGGTAATTTCATGCCTAGTACTGCAGAAACAAAACCTGCTGTTAACATGCCATGGGCAATTCTACCTTTGAACATTGTTGTTTCAGCTTCTCTTTGATTTATATGAGCAGGATTTAGATCACCGGTTATGCCTGCATAAAGATACACATCAGATTCACTTATAGTTTTTTCAAAAGAGTCTTTATCACCTATATTTAGTTCTTTCATTGTTAAACCTTTCATTAATAATTCCTCCTTTAGTATTTATAAAGCAGTTTTTACCCATTATACAAAATGAATAATTGATTGCAATCCAATTAGAAGGAAACATGTTCCTGTCTTAAGGAGAGTTATAGCAAAGATATCTTTATAAGCTTGCTTATGTGTTAAGCCTGCAATGCCAAGGAGTGTAATAACCGCTCCATTATGAGGTAATGTATCCATTCCACCTGATGCCATAGCAGCAACACGATGAAGTAATTGAGGACTTATACCCGTACTTGATGCCCATTCCAAGTAGTGCTTACCAAAAGTGTCTAGGGCAATACTCATACCACCGGAAGCGGAACCAGTTACTCCAGATAGAACATTCACGGTAACTGCTTCAGATAAAAGCGGACTACCATGAGGATTTATATTTGTTAAAGCGTGAGCAATAGACTGAAAACCTGGTAGTGTTTTTATAACATTACCAAAGCCTACTTCAGACGCCGTATTTATAACTGCTAAAAGAGAACCTATAGCACCAGCGTTGATAGCTTTGGCTAAATTACCTTGCATACGTTTAGGATTAATAAGCATAGCAAGAAGAATTCCTACGATAAGTGAAATCATGAGTGCCCAGTTATTCATTGTTCCTACCACACCAGCAGATAGCATATTATAAGGCTTTTTAGTTACCCAAGATATAATATCCCAATGTGGAAAAACTAATTTTTGCAGAATGAGGGTTACAACTAGCACTGAAACAAGTGGTAATGCCGATAAAAATGCATTTGGTAAGCTAGCGTCGTTAACTATAATAGGTTCATTGGTATGGTTTTTACCATAGCCCTCTCCGGCTGCTTGTGCTTTACGCTTACGCCACTCCAAATAAGTCATGCCAGATGTTAAAATAATGATTGCTCCAAGTATTCCCATTACAGGTGCTGCATAAAGATCTGTATTAAAAAATTTCATTGGGATAGAGTTCTGAATTTGTGGTGTTCCAGGAAGTGAATCCATAGTAAACGTAAAGGCACCAAGTGCAATAGTTCCTGGGACAAGACGTTTTGGAATGTCTGCTTCTTTAAAAATAGATGCTGCAAATGGGTAAACCGCGAATGCTACGACGAAGAGGCTTACACCACCATAGGTAAGGATAGCTGCTGACAATACTACCGAGAGTATTGCTCTCTTTTTCCCTAATTTCTCGACTATAGTTTTTGCAATTGATTTTGCTGCTCCAGACTGTTCCATTGTTTTTCCAAATATTGCTCCGAGTAGAAAGAACGGAAATTAAATTGTTATATATTTACCAAGATTGGGTAAGAATATTTCTGTATATGTAGGCAAAATAGCCATTCCAGAAAATAAAGCGGCCAGAAGTGCAAAAATAGGTGCAAATACAATTACTGAAAAACCCTTGTATGCCATAAACATCAAAAGACATAAACTTAATAATATTCCGATAACGCCTAACATTTAAAAACCTCCTTGTATAATCTAATTATATTTTGTTTTAATCTTCTATTTATTCGTAGATAATTTGATACCTACAATACCTTCATTAAATAATTTTTTATCCATCAATTTTAAATTTTTAGATATAATAGGAGTAAAATCCATTCTATCTAAAATATCCTTTTGCATATCAATACCAGGAGCAATTTCTTCTAAAGTAACACCATCTTTAGTTAATTTGAAGACCGCTCTTTCAGTGATGTATAAGACTGGTTGGGAGACATCTATAGCATATTCACCACTAAATGTTATTTGCTCAACAGTTTTAATGAATTTATTTAATTTACCATCTTGAATTATATTTAATTTACCATCTTGAATTACAATTTTTAATCCTCCTGCTGTGAAAGTTCCACAAAATACAACTTTTTTTGAGTTTTGAGTTATATTAATAAAACCACCACAACCTGCAATTTTAGGACCAAATTTACTTACATTAATATTGCCATTCTCGTCGCATTGAGCAAGACCTAGGAAGGCTATATCAAGACCTCCTCCATCATAGAAATCAAATTGATTACTTTGATCTAGTATGCTTTCAGGATTTATTGAGGCTCCAAAACTTAATCCACCTGCAGGGATTCCACCTATTGGACCTGATTCTAATGTAACTTTTAAGTCGCTAGAAATTCCTTCTTCATTTGCAACCATGGAAATTCCTTCTGGTACTCCAATTCCAAGGTTGGTAATAGCATTTGGTATAAGCTCCATTGCGGCTCTTCTAGATATTATTTTTCTTTCATCTAGCTTAAGACCTGGAATATTACTAAGTGCCATTTTTATTTCACCATTATAAGATGGATTGTATTGTTCTGCATAAGTTTGCATATGATTTTCTGGTTTTGAAATTACAATGGCATCCACAAGTATTCCTGGAATTTTAACTTTTCTTGGATCAAGGGTTCCGGTTGCTACAATTTTTTCAACCTGAAGTATTACAATCCCAGAAGAATTTTTAGCAGCTTGAGCCATAGAAAGACCATCCAGGGTTACAGCTTCTTTTTCCATAGTAGCATTTCCAAACTCATCAGCATAAGAAGCTCTAATAAGTGTTACATTTATTGGAAAAGATTTGTAAAACAGATATTCTTTATTATCAATTTCAATAACCTTTACTATATCTTCTTTAGTCACAGTGTTTAATTTACCACCGTCTATTCTAGGGTCTACAAAAGTTTTTAGTCCAACATGAGTTATTGTTCCAGGTTTACCTGCTGCTATATCTCTATATAGGTGAGAGATTACACCTTGAGGAAGATTATAAGCCTGGATTTTATTTTCAATAGCAAGTTTTACAAGTTTGGGAGCAAGACCCCAATGACCACCGATTACCTTTGAAACTAAACCTTCGAGGCCAAGGTGGTTTAAACCTTTATCTTTTGAATCTCCTTGACCAGCAGCATAAACTAAAGTTAAATTATTTGGCAAACCTTTTTCAAGAAAACATTCACTAATTTTTATAGTTAATTCTTCTGGGTGTCCGCAACCGATAAAACCTCCAACTGCGACGGTATCTCCGTTTTTAATTAAAGAAATTGCCTCAGTGCTAGACATAACTTTTTGCATTTTAAGACCTCCTTTTATAGTATTATTAGTCAAACTTCTCATAATTATAAGGAGCAAATATATTTTCCATATAAAGAAATAAAAAACTAATTCAAAAAAAATTTAGGGTATGATTACGCAAAAATGAACGGTATTCTTAAGATTTAAGAATACCGTTCATATAAAATATAATTATATTTAATAATTAAACAAAATGTAAAATTGATTGTAATCCAATTAGGAAGAAACATGTTCCTGTTTTAAGGATAGTAATAGCAAATATATCTTTATACGCTTGTTTATGTGTTAAGCCTGCAATTCCAAGGAGAGTAATAACTGCTCCATTGTGTGGTAATGTATCCATTCCACCAGACGCCATAGCAGCAACTCGATGGAGCAATTGAGGGCTTATGCCAGTGCTTGATGCCCATTGTAAGTAGTGTTTACCAAAAGTATCAAGTGCAATACTCATTCCGCCTGATGCAGAACCAGTTACTCCGGATAAAACATTTACTGTAACTGCTTCAGATAGTAATGGACTACCATGAGGATTTATATTTGTTAAAGCATGAGCAATAGATTGAAAACCAGGTAGTGTTTTTATAACATTACCAAAACCTACTTCAGATGCCGTATTTATAACTGCTAAAAGGGAGCCTATAGCACCAGCATTGATAGCTTTAGATAAATTACCCTGCATACGTTTAGGATTGATAAGCATAGCAAGAAGAATTCCTACGATAAGTGAAATCATGAGTGCCCAGTTATTCATTGTTCCTACAACACCTTTTGATAACATATTGTAAGGTTCTTTAGTTACCCAAGACATTATATCCCAGTGTGGGAAAACTAATTTTTGTAATATAAGAGTAACAGCAAGTACAGATATCAATGGTAATGCTGATAAAAATGGGTTTGGTAAACTATCATCATCAACCATAACAGGCTCATTAGTATGGTTATCACCATATCCTTCTCCAGCTGCTTGTGCCTTACGTTTACGCCACTCTAAATAGGTAATACCACATGTCATAATAATAATTGCTCCAAGTATTCCCATAACTGGTGCAGCATAAAGATCTGTATTAAAAAATTTCATTGGAATTGAGTTCTGAATCTGTGGTGTTCCGGGAAGCGAGTCCATAGTAAATGTAAAGGCACCAAGTGCAATAGTTGCTGGAACAAGACGTTTTGGAATGTCTGCTTCTTTGAAAATAGATGCTGCAAATGGATATACAGCAAATGCTACAACGAAAAGACTTACTCCGCCGTAAGTAAGGATAGCTGCTGATAATACTACTGAAAGCATTGCTCTTTTTTTGCCTAATTTTTCAACTATTGTTTTGGCAATAGACTTTGCTGCACCAGATTGTTCCATTGTTTTTCCAAATATTGCTCCCAGTAGAAAGAACGGAAAGTATATGGTTACATACTTACCAAGATTGGGCAAAAATATTTCTGTATATGTTGGCAAAATAGCCATTCCAGAAAATAAAGCAGCGAGTAGAGCAAAAATAGGGGCAAAGACAATGACAGAGAAACCCTTATATGCCATAAACATTAATAAACATAAAGCTAATATGATACCGAAAACTCCTAACATTTATAAAACCTCCATTAATTAAAATTTTATTCTCTTTTTTAACCGTTTACTTTTGTATTTTAGTGAAAATTATATCAATATTATTATTCCAAACACTGTATTTATTAATTAGCTAATTTAAGTCCTATAATACCTTCATTAAATATTCTTAAGTCCATTAGTTTTAGGTTTTTAGATATAATTGGAGTAAAATTCATTTTATCTAAAATATCCTTTTGTAGATCAATACCAGGAGCAATTTCTTCTAAAGTAACACCTTCTTTAGTTAATCTAAAAACTGCTCTTTCAGTAATGTATAAAACTGGTTGGGAGACATCTACAGCATACTCTCCACTAAAAGTTATTTGTTCAACATTTTTAATGAATTTATTAACTTTACCTTCTTGAATTATATTTACTTTCCCATTTAGAATTTCTATTTTTAAACCACCTGCAGTAAAAGTCCCACAGAAAACAACTTTTTTAGAATTTTGAGTTATATTAATAAAGCCGCCACAGCCTGCAATTTTAGGACCGAATTTACTTACATTAATGTTTCCAGCCTTGTCACATTGAGCAAGACCTAGGAATGCAATATCAAGACCTCCGCCATCATAAAAATCAAATTGGTTACTTTGATCTAGTATGCTTTCGGGATTTATTGAAGCTCCAAAACTTAATCCACCTGCAGGGATTCCACCTATTGGCCCTGATTCCAAAGTAACTCTTAAGTCACTAGCAATTCCTTCTTCATTTGCAACCATGGAGATTCCTTCAGGTACTCCAATTCCAAGGTTAGTAATTGCATTGGGTATAAGTTCCATTGTGGCTCTTCTAGATATTATTTTTCTTTCATCTAGCTTAAGTCCGGGGATATTACTAAGTGCCATTTTTATTTCACCATTATAAGAAGGATTGTATTGTTCTGCATAAGTTTGCATATGATTTTCAGGTTTTGAAATTACAATAGCATCCACAAGTATTCCAGGTATCTTAACTTTTCTTGGATCAAGAGTACCATTTGCTACAATTTTTTCAACTTGAAGTATTACAATCCCAGAAGAATTCTTAGCAGCTTGAGCCATAGAAAGTCCATCCAGAGTTACAGCTTCTTTCTCCATAGTGGCATTTCCAAACTCATCAGCATAAGAAGCCCTAAGAAGTGTCACATTTATAGGAAAAGCTTTATAAAACAAATATTCCTTATTATCAATTTCAATAACTTTAACTATGTCTTCTTTCGTGATATCGTTTAACTTGCCCCCGTCAATTCTAGGGTCTACAAAAGTTTTTAATCCAACGTGAGTTATAGTTCCAGGTTTACCTGCTGCAATATCTCGATATAGATGAGATATTACCCCTTGGGGAAGATTATAAGCTTGAATTTTATTTTCAATAGCAAGTTTTACAAGTTTGGGAGCAAGGCCCCAGTGACCACCTATTACCTTTGAAACTAAACCTTCCACGCCAAGACGATTTAAACCCTTATCTTTTGAGTCTCCTTGCCCAGCGGCATATACTAAAGTTAAGTTATTAGGAAATCCTTTTTCAAGAAAAGATTCATTGATTTTTATTGTTAATTCTTCAGGGTGACCGCAACCGATAAATCCTCCAACTGCAACAGTGTCTCCATTTTTGATTAATGATATTGCGTCATAACTAGACATAATTTTATTCATTTTTTATCCCCCTTAATTAAATTATTAGTAAAGCTTTTCATAATTATAAATAGCAATTATCATGCCAATAATTTAAAAATAGAAAATAAATTTTCTGTGACTTTTCAATGACTTTTCAATGATTTTATTCGAAATTTGTCTATTGAACTTACTGGTGTGTTGTATAAAACGAACATACTACATGTAAACATTATCATGATGTTCTAAAAAAGGAACAGTATTTTTAAGTTATAAAAACACTGTTCTATAAAACAAACACTTATTTATAAGGGAGTTAGATTTTATTTAGGTGGCATAACTGTTGCAACACCTTTAAGAACAACAACTCCATCTTGGTTAGTACAGATTGTACTTAATTTCATAATATTTTTTTCAACTTTTTTTTCTATAACTTCTACTTCGGCTTTTATAGTATCTCCGAATCTAACTGGTGCTGTAAATCTGAGTTCTTGACCTAGATAAATAGTGCCTGGTCCAGGTAATTTCATTCCAAGTACAGCAGATACGAAACCAGCTGTTAACATGCCATGTGCAATTCTACCTTTGAACATTGTTGTTTCAGCTTCTCTTTGATTTATGTGAGCAGGATTTAAATCACCAGTTATTCCAGCATAAAGATATACATCAGATTCACTTATAGTTTTTTCAAAAGAATCCTTATCACCAATATTTAGTTCATTCATTGTTAAACCTTTCATTATTAATTCCTCCTTGTTTTATAAATTATAATTATTATGAAACTTTAAGTCCCATAATTTTTTCTTCAAAAATTCTTTCATCCATAAATTTTAAATTTGATGAAATTACTGGCATGAAATCCATATGCGCCAAAACATCTCTTTCTAGATCAATCCCTGGAGCAATTTCAGTAAGTACTACGCCTTTATTGCTAAGCTCAAAGACAGCCCTTTCAGTAATATACAATACTGGTTGGGAGACATCTACTGCATATTCGCCACTAAATGTTATTTGTTCAACAGTTTTAATAAACTTATTAAATTTACCTTCTTTAATTATATTTAATTGACCACCTTCTACTTCTACTGTTAAACCACCGGCAGTAAAAGCACCACAGAAAACAACTTTTTTAGAGTTTTGAGTTATATTGATAAACCCACCACAACCTGCAATTTTAGGACCAAATTTACTTACATTAATATTTCCTGATTCGTCGCATTGAGCAAGGCCGAGGAAAGCTACATCAAGTCCACCACCATCGTAAAAATCAAATTGACTAGTTTGATCAAGAATCATTTCAGGATTTATAGCAGCTCCAAAACTTAATCCGCCTGCAGGAATTCCGCCTATTGGGCCGGATTCTAAAGTAAGTTTCATATCGCTACCAATACCTTCTTCATTGGCTACCATAGAAATTCCCTCAGGTACTCCTATTCCAAGGTTAGTTACAGCATTAGGTATAAGTTCCATAGCTGCTCTTCTAGATATTATTTTCCGTTCATCTAGTCTTAAACCGGGAATATCATCTACGGCCATTCTTATTTCACCATTGTATGATGGATTGTATTGTTCTCCATATGTTTGCATATGATTTTCAGGTTTTGAAATTACAATGGCATCCACAAGTATTCCTGGAATTTTAACTTTCCTTGGATCTAAAGTGCCATTTGATACAACTTTTTCAACCTGGAGTATTACAATCCCTCCAGAATTTTTAGCTGCTTGTGCCATGGCAAGAACGTCCAATGTTACGGCTTCTTTTTCCATAGTGGCATTACCGCTTTCATCAGCATAAGTAGCACGAATAAGCGCAACATTTATAGGGAAAGCCTTATAAAACAAGTATTCCTTATTATCAATTTCAATAACCTTAACGATATCTTCTTTTGTGATATCGTTTAACTTGCCACCCTCGATTCTAGGATCTACAAAAGTTTTTAAACCAACATGAGTAATAGTTCCTGGTTTACCTGATGCGATATCTCTATAAAGATTAGAAATTACACCCTGAGGAAGATTATAAGCTTGAATTTTGTTTTCAATAGCAAGTTTTGAAAGTTTGGGAGAAAGCCCCCAGTGACCGCCTATTACTTTTGAAACTAATCCTTCCACGCCAAGACGATTTAAACCTTTGTCTTTTGAGTCTCCTTGTCCTGCTGAGTATACCAAAGTTAAATTTTTAGGACTCCCACTTTGGGTAAAAGATTTATGAATTTCTATGGTTAATTCTTCGGGGTGACCTGAACCGACAAATCCTCCAATTGCAACGGTGTCACCACTTTTTATTAAAGTGATTGCGTCATAACTAGACATAATTTTTTTCATTTTATATCCCCTTTTATCATATTATTAGCACCTGTTATATATATAACAAGCAAGAATCATGCCAATCAAAAGTTACGTGGACATGTAAAAATATCAGGCTACCAGTGGAAATTGAATGATTTTATAGATAGGAGAGAAGGCTAAGTGTAAAGTTATGTACGATATTGACGACTTAATATATGAATATAGGGATATTTAGTTCGAAAAAATGAACGGTATTCTTAATATTTAAGAATACCGTTCATTTATTTGAACAATTACAAGGGTATATTATATTTTTGAATTTTTTCATATAAACTTGTTCTT